>CAZAQZ010000056.1:6431-11079 GCA_964487175.1 uncultured Verrucomicrobiota bacterium
GGTGATTTTCGAATGCTGGTATCTTGGCCAGGAATGCGGCCATGCCCTGCGTAATCGTACCGAATCCAATCAGGTCTTCCACGGTGTAAGGATCGACGGAAAATTTTCGGATCGTCAGCACCGGGCCGTTCAGCGAGAGCGGCGAAATGATGGCGTTCACACGCGAGCCGTCCGGCAGGCGGGCGTCCACCATGGGGCTGGACTCGTCCACGCGGCGACCCAATGGTGTGACGATTTTATCAATGACGTGCCGGATGTGGTCCTTGTCACGGAACTGAATGTCGGTTAACTCGAGTTTTCCAAAACGTTCGCAATACACCTGGTCGTGACGGTTGACCATCACTTCGGTCACGGTCGGATCGCGCAGCAGGGGCTCGATCGGCCCAAACCCGAGAATCTCGTCGGCCATATCCGAAACCAGGCGGTTGCGGATTTGTCGCGAGTAGGGAAGCTTCTCGGCCCGGAGTTTTTCTTCGACCAGTTCCTCGACGCGTCGGCGCAACAGCGCCTCGTCGCCCTTTTCGAGGAGTTTTTGGTCGATGTTCTGGACCAAGTAGCCGAGGATGGCGTTCTTGGACTCCAGGTAAAGCTGGGTGCTGATTTCTGGACTGGAGGGCATAATCAACTATCCTCCCTTTTCTGGTTTAATGTAAAAACGAGAACCATCGTGCCCCCGCACGTTTTTTACCGACGAGTTCGCCCGCGACAGGCGCCAGGCTTTCGGCGAGTGCGAGAATCGCCTTGGAAAGCGGCTTGTGCGGCGAAGCCCCGACGAATGGTTGTCCGAGATTGACCGATGACCCCACGAGTGCGTCATCATTGGGAAGCTGGGCCACCACGGGAAATTCCAGGATGGACTCCACCTCGCCGGACGAGATTTCCTTGGAGCCGCTGGCTCGGTTGACCACGACCCGGATTTTCTCCTTCGGATAGTTTGCGGCCATCAGATTTTTCAGGTACAGCTTGCCGTCCCGCAGTCGCGGCAGATCCATCCCGACCACCACGAGAATGATGTCCGAGTAATCCATGGCCGCCAGCGTGGACTCGAGGTTGGCGTAGCCTGTATCGACGATCGTGCATTCGTAATGCTCGCGTAACGCCTCAAGAATACTCTGGACCATGTACCGCGAAAGCGTGGACCCATCAAAGGTACCCGTTAGAGGCGCGGCCAGTACGGATGCCCCGGAGCTGTGTTTGACGATCACGCTGTCCACGACATCGTAGTCGATCCCTCCAAATCCCGGGAGCAAATCGCCCAGTGTGCGTCGCGGTGTGAGATCGAGCAACATCGCAATGTCACCGCCCCAAAGATTCAGATCGACAAGGGCGATTTTTTCACTGGAGCCGGCCATCGCGACCGCGAGGTTGCTGGCAATGACTGTCTTGCCACATCCGCCGCGCGGCCCTGTTACAGTAATAATCCGGCGTTTGGGGCCTTCCGGTTCAGCTGAGACAACGGCGGCGCCGCCCTTCTTGGGCGTCTTGCTTTGTATATTGGCCACCTTGCGGATTTCTTCGATCAGGCGATCGCCCGCAATGGGGCGCGTGAGGAATTCCTTGATGCCGGCACGCAACATCTTGTGCCAGACCTCTTCGCCTTCCGAGCCGCCGAGGATCAGGATCACTCCGACCTCGGGCATCTCCGCCGTGATTTGTTCCGCCGCCGCCAACCCGCTCATCACGGGCAGGTCCTGCTTGATGAGCACGATGTCGGGGCGCTGGCGCATGACTTGATCGAGGCATTCCTTGCCATCCCGGGCTTCCGCGATGACCTGGACATCGGACTCGTTGGCGAGCAGGCCCTTTAACTTCTCCCGCTCCGCCAACTCGTTTTCCGCGATTATAATGCTGATGCGTCCGTCCATGGGACTTCTTCTGTCATCGGCTTGCGCCGATGAATGCCTCTTTGTCTGAACTGCCTAATTCGTCGGCCGGCTTCAGTTGCCCGTGGGCCGGGCCGGCTCGAAATTACTTGTAGACGGCGTTGGAGCAGCAACTGCGCCAGCCCGATTTGTGCTCGTCGCACTCGTTGGTTTTGCCTGTGGCTTCGGCTGCGCCTTGGAGTTGTGATCCTTGTGCTCCTTGTCTTCGTCGTGGCCAATCCCAAAACCCAAACTGTCCGGATTATGCAGGCCCCAATCGTCCTTCTCCGCATGGAAACCTTTGTCCTGTTGCTTGTCAACTGACGGGATTGTGCCGTGCTTGTTCCAGTTCACGATCCAGTGTTGCATCACCGGTGTCTGGGCGTTTGCTGCTGGATCGCCTTCGCCATCCTTGAGCACTTCCGGCGTCATGAAAAACAGCACTTCGCGCTTGGCCTGGTCGAATTGCTTGTCGCGGAACAGCATGCCGATCACCGGGATGTCTCCCAGCCAGGGCAGCTTCCGCAGAAGGTCCTTGTTAATGTTGTTTTCCAACAGGCCACCCATCACGACCGTTTGACCATCATTGATCTGCAATGTCGTGTCCTCCTGCTTGATGGCGATGATCGGAATCCCATTCGCGCCCGTGCCCGAGACTTCGCTGACTTCGGCGTGAATGGTCGTATTGATCCGGTTCTGGCTGTCAGACGTGGGCTTGATCTTCATGCGCACTCCCACGTCCTTGAATTCCACCGTGAACGACTGTGGCAACTGCTGCACAATCGGGATTTGTTCGCCAACCAGGAAGCTGGCTTCTTTGCCGCTGAACGTGACCAGCGTGGGCTCCGACAGCAGCCGCGCATAGCTCTTGGTGATCAACATATCCAGCAACACGGTCAAGGAGACGGTATTCGGATTAAACGTGCTTCCCGCGGTGCCATACTCGCTGGCTGTCGGGATCAGTCCATTGATAACGGACCCGCCCTGGATATAACTCATCGCGTACTGCACCTGGCCCTGGGGGCCGAACCATTGGAGCCCGATGTTCTTGATGGCTTCCGTGTTGACTTCCGCGATGCGGGTACGGATCTTGATCTGGCGCGGCTTTTTCACTTCGATAAGATTGACCACTTGTCCCTTGTACGCGGAGGCGATTTGCACGGCACGTTGGGCCTGAAGTTCATCGTCTACGGTGCCATCGAGCACCAGGCTGTCGCCAATCGCGCGGACCGTGATGTTCGATGATCCCGTCATCTGACGGATAACGGTGGCGGCCATGTCGTTGCCGACTTCCACTCGATAGACCAGCGTTGGCTTGCCTTCGGAACGAACGACAGACAACGTTGTCGCGCCGACCTTCTTGCCGATGACGCTGACTTCCTTATCTGAGAGCGGGACCACGTCCGCAACCGTCGGGTCAGCCACGGCCAGTTTGGACACGCTGTCCACCGCCAGGGTGACTGACTCACCGATGCTTACCTGAATTGAATTGGCCTGGGCCGGGTTCTCCGACTGTGCGCGCCCCGGCTGGATGGCCAATCCCATCACCACCAAGGCAATCAACATTCTTCCCCACTGTCCCCACAGTGTACCGTAAGTCCTCCTGCTGATTGTCGTCTTCATTTTACTTTTGTTCCTTTATACGTTGTTCCTTCCGCCTCGATTTGGAAACCTGTCCTTTGGGTTCGTCCTACGGCGAACCCGGCTGCTCTTGAACCCCCCGGATAATAGTCACCCCACTGCGGTGAGGTGATGGCGTCGTTGCCGGCAAATTGATGAATATCGGCGTCTGAGCCGGCTGATTCGAACTGATAGTTGTATCTTCGGACACTTTGCCTCCTGCGATGTCCCGATACGTCATCCCATCGCTTGCAACGATCGTCGAGTCGTGGACGGGCCGCAGGGACACGCGTAACGCGCCAGCGCGGTCGGCCATGGCAATCAATTCTGTCTGCTCGGGCTGGACTGCCAATGTCATCGAGCTGCTGGCGCCCTTCTTGCCCGCGGGATCGGTTTCCCCCAGATTCACAGCCAGCACCAGAACGTTTTGCAGGATCATCTTCGTCATTTCCAGATGCGTGCGTGGATCCTGGTAGGAGGCCAGAATATCGACGCGATCACCGGGTTTCACGCTCGTACCCACGGCCATGATTTCGCCGGCCCCGATTGCAATCGCACGCATTCCCTCGGGAATCTCATAGGCCAGGGTGGGGCCTTGGCCTTCCTGCACCAAGTCGGTCGTTCGGATCTGATCCCTGGTATTGATGAATTTCACAGAAATCTTGTTCTCGACGTTGGTGACGTCTGCCATGGCGTTTTCCGCCAGAAGCTCCTTGGGAAACTGCGTAAGTTCAATCATGTCACGGGTAATCTTGGTGCGAGGCGGGATGTCCTTGAGCGCCACGACCACAGGTTGCCAGTTTTTCCTGTTCTTGGACTCGACGTTGCGCAGATAGGCCCAAATCAGGTACGCCGTAAGCGAACCCAACACAACGGCAACAAGAATCACTCCCCCTGCCCCTGGTTTCTTAGCCATTTACTCCTCCTTGTTCAACGCCCTCGTTCAGGGCCATCCAATGCTGTTCTCTCATGTTACAAAATGCAACAAAATTCTAGTACACCAAGACTTAACCACTGCAAGTGGCGTGCCCAATCCGGTCATTCTTGCCTTCTGCGCACCGGCACTGCCTGAATTCGCATCCTCTGAATGCCGTGCTTCCCTGACAAGGGGGCACTCTCTGAGATCTAGTATCACCATCGGCAAAACAGGGCCGCTCTAAGCCCCT
>CAZAQZ010000057.1:0-10917 GCA_964487175.1 uncultured Verrucomicrobiota bacterium
GCGCTGGCCACCGCCGTTGACGGTGTACTCCAAGTTCTCGCCGGCAGCGAGCGTGCCGCCTGAGATTCCGCTGGCCGCCAGGAAGTTGCCGGTGGTGTCCTGATACGACATGCCCAGGTTTCCGGTGCTGGCGTTGGTCAGGACGAACCGGTTGTTGATGTTGTCGTAGCTCGCGACAACGCCGGCGCCCGACGAGTTGATCTTGTCCAGCAGGCTGGTGATGGTGTCGGTGTTGATGTTGTAATTGATCGTCGCCCCATTGATTGTGAACGAACCGTTGCCATTAGTGTCGCCAGTGACGGCCGTGGAGAGGTTGGCGTTGGCCAGGGTGGAATTCAGCTGGACCGTCCCGAGCCGGTTGGCGCTGGTGATGGTGTCGGCAGGGGTATTGCCGTTGTAAAGCTGCGCGACCTGCAGAAAGTTGCTCGTGTCGCCCGTGCTGCCCAACGTGATCGGGCTACTGCTGCTGAGCGTGATCGTATCGCTGGTGCTGTCGTAACTGCCGGTTACGTCCCCGGTCGCGGTATGGATGTCGGTGAATACCTGTTGGAGCGTTTCGCCGGTGGTAATGTTGATTTGCTGGCCGTTAACGGTGATGGTGCCGGCGGTTACGGGCTGCGAAAAATCGGCGTTGGACAGGACCAGATTGGAAACGTCGTTGCTGGAATTCAGCGCGCCGCCGATATGGGTCGTGCCGTTCAGGACGCTAGTGCTGGCCAGTTGGCTGATGTCGAACGTGTAAGTGCCCGTGTTCGTGCCGTTGTCCGCCGTGGCGGACAGGATTGTCTGGTCCCCCACACTGGCCGAGCGTGTGTCGTACAGACTGTCCTGCTGCAGGGCCGTCACATCGCTCTGCACGGTCTGCAATGCGGAGACGATGGTGCCCAAGGCGGTGTTCTGTTGCTGCAGGACAGACTGCTGGTTTTGCAACACGGTTTCCGGCGCCCGGTCGGCCTGCTCAATCTCGCTGACCAGAGTGGTCCAATCAAGCCCCGACTGCAGACCGGAGACCTGGAGGTTAAGGGGATTTGACGAAGAGCTGGTGGACGAGGAAGTGCTGGACGCGGGTAACAAGGACGTACTGTTGACCAGCGACGTGCTGTTGGCCAGCGGAAATAATGTCGAACTACCCACGGATGACGTTGTAGCCATACTGGTTTATCGGCATTTTTGAGAAAAACTAAAGCCCGGACGATGTCGCCATCGTCCGGGCTTGTGAACCGCTTCTGATTAGAGCGGCGAAGTGCCTTTATTCAAGCAACTTCAATGCGATCTGAGGGAGCGAGTTGGCTTGTGCCAACATGGCCGTACCAGTTTGCACCAGGATGTTGTACTTTGAGTACTCAGTGCTCTCCGAGGCAATGTCCACGTCCGAGATGGTGCTTACTGCGGACTGGAGGTTCTGGTTCAGCACCGACAACTGGTTGCTGGTATAGCTCAATCGGATCGAGTTGGCGCCCACCGTGGCGGTGTCAGCGGACAACTGATTGATCGCAGATTCGACCTTCGTCAGCGCGGCGGCGGCCGCGGTCGTGGTGCTCACGCCTGCGCCCGTGGCGTTCGTGTATACGGTGGCGCCAAGGTTAACGCCTGTCATCGCGAACGAATTACCTTCACTGTCGATCGTGACGTTCAGCGACGAACCGTTGAACAACGAAACGCCGTTGAAGGCCTGGGTCGCGACGTTGGTGACATACGCGGCCAACTGCGAATATTCCGACTGGTATTGCGTGCGGTCCGTGTTGGACTTGGTCACGTCCTGGGCTTGAATGGCCAGTTGAGACATCTGGCTCAGCGCGCTGCCAACCTGACCCAGAAACCCTGTCTGCGTCTGGTTGTACGAGTTCGCATCAGCGATATTGTTGTTGGCCGCCGTGACGCGGCTGATTTCCGCGTTCAAGCGCAACGCAACGGCGCTGCCGGCGGGATCGTCCGCGGGAGACGTGATTTTCGAGCCCGAGGACAATTCCGCGAGGGCCTTCTGCAACATCGAGGTCGACTGCGCCAAATACAGGGAGGTATTGGTCGCGGCCGTGTTGGTATTGATAACCATAACTGCTTAACTCCTTCCGTGAGTCTTTAGTTCTTTCAGCCGGCGTCCTTGCCGGCCCGGGCCTTTTGTGAGGCGCCCACTTGGTCCTCGTTGGCTCTTTCTGGCTGCCAACCGCCTGTGTCTTGTGACACAAGGGTTATCGGCAGCCCTCCCGCCGGACTTTAGCCTTCCCGAGAAATCGGTAAAAAAACCCTACAGATCCCCCCTTTTCCTACCGATTGACTTATTGAAACTCGTGGCATCGCACCAGATCACATGAAGAGAGGCTCTGACTTGTCCATTAAAGCCAGGCTGATTGCCCTGGCCCTGATCGCCAGCACCACATCTCTGGCGGTTGCGTGCATCGCCTTCACCGCCTATGAACTGTGGTGCTCCGGCAACGAGCAAGAGGGCTTGAGCGCCAGCAGCGCGCTGGTGCTGCTTTACGCAGGCGTGGTGGTAGTCGCCACCTGGGGGGCCACCTTGAGGCTGGCCTGGCGCGTCCAGCAGGAGATCGCTGGACCGATCCTCCAACTGATCAGGATTGCCCGCCAGATCAGGGAGCAGAACAACTATTTCGCCCGCGCCGCCAAATGTCACAACGACGAAACCGGCATGCTCGCCGACGAATTCAATCAGATGCTGGACTGCATTCAGCAACGCGATATCGCCGTCACCAACGCCCGCCGTAAAGCCGAAGAGGCCACCCGGGCTAAGAGCGAATTCCTGGCAAACATGAGCCACGAAATCCGCACTCCCATGAACGGGATCATCGGCATGACCGACCTAGCATTGGATACGCCTCTCACCACCGAGCAGCGCGAATACCTGCTTACCGTCAAGGATTCCGCCGACACGCTGCTGACGTTGATCAACGACATTCTTGATTTCTCCAAAATCGAGGCTGGCAAGCTTGCGCTCGACCCCGTCGAATTCCCCCTGCGCGACACGGTCCAGCGCGCCTTAAGCCCACTGGCATTGCGCGCGCGCGAAAAGGGGATCGAACTGCACCGTCACGTCAGCCTCGACGTGCCCGACACACTGATTGGCGACTCGATCCGATTGCGCCAAATCATCGTCAATCTGGTCGGCAACGCCATCAAGTTCACCGCCGCCGGTGAAGTCGCCGTGCACATCGATGTCGAGCAGCGCACCGACACCGACGTTACCTTGCATCTGGCGGTGCGCGATACCGGCTGCGGCATTCCAGCCGAGAAACAACAGATTATTTTCGAGGCGTTCACACAGGCCGACAGCACCACCACGCGCAAGTTCGGCGGTACTGGCCTGGGGTTGTCAATTTGCATGAGCCTGGTGAAACTCATGGGCGGCCGGCTGTGGGTCGAAAGCGAAATCGACCGCGGCAGCATTTTCCATTTCACCATGGAATGCGGCGTCCAGAAAAATATGGAAACACATTCTGCCGCCGCCGCACCCGTGACTCCCTGCCCGCCAGCTGGATCCGAACGGCGTCCGTTGCGCATCCTGCTGGCCGAGGATACGCCGGTCAACCAGAAGCTCGCCTGCCGCATCCTCGAAAAACGCGGACACAGCGTCATCGTAGTCGGTAATGGCGAGGACGCCATCACTACGTGGCAACACCAACGATTCGATCTCATCTTGATGGATGTTCAGATGCCTAAATTGGACGGCTTGCAAGCCACTACCCGCATCCGTGAACAGGAAAAAACCACGGGGGCCCACATCCCCATCATCGCGATGACGGCGCACGCGCTGACCGGCGACCGTGAACGTTGCCTGGCAGCTGGGACAGATGATTATATTTCCAAGCCGCTCGATGCACGGCGATTGGTCGAGTTGGTGGAAGGTCAATCCGTCCCAGCCACCGCTGATCAACCCCTTGCCGGGGAAGTTCAACTTGAGGAACCGCCGTTCGATCTCCCGGGTGCTTTGGCCCACATGGATAACGACCGCGGGTTGCTGGCCGAAGTGGCAGAAATGTTCATCCAAGACGCTTCCCGAATGCTGGACGAGGTTCAACAGGCCATTAAAAACCACGACAGCAAACAATTGGAACACGCCGCGCACAAGATGAAGGGCTCCGCGGTCATTTTCAACGCAAACAAATCCGTCCAACTTCTGCTGCATCTCGAAGAGAGCGGACGCAACGGCCAGCTTGCCAATGCTCGTGGCACGTTTGCGCAGCTCCAGCCGGAAGTGAACCGGCTCGTGTGCGCTTTGCGCTCGCTGACCGAGGAGGAACTAACATGCAAGTCCTGATTGCCGAAGACGAAGCGGTCTCCAGCCGACTCTTGCAGTCGTTTCTGGGCCGATGGGGTTACGAAGTCATCGTTACCAGCGACGGTGCCCAAGCCTGGGCCGTGCTCCAACAGCCCGGAGCCCCTCAACTGGCCGTACTCGATTGGATGATGCCAGGCATGGACGGCATCGAGGTTTGCCGGCGCGCGCACGCGCTGGAACGGGCGCGCCGCACGTACATCCTCATGCTGACCACCAAGGGCCACAAAGGTGACATCGTGTCAGCCCTGGAGGCTGGCGCCGACGATTACCTGACCAAGCCATTCGACCCTGAGGAGTTGCGCGCCCGCCTGCACGTCGGCGTGCGCATGCTGCAGTTGCAGACCGACCTGAGCAACCGCGTCCGCGAATTGGAGCATGCCCTGACCAATGTGAAATTGCTGCAGGGATTGCTGCCGATTTGTTGCTACTGCAAGAAAGTGCGCAACGACCAAGACTACTGGCAGCAGGTCGAACACTACATTTGCGACCATTCCGAAGCGCAGTTCAGCCACGGCATCTGCCCCGATTGTTACGAGAGGGTTGTCAAACCGCAACTGGCCGGCCTTCGCTGACAGAGTCCGCCTGTGCGTGGGCTATTGCCATTTCAAGTGTTCGGGCCGCGCTGGGCAGGCTCTCAGACAGCGGGCCCAGCCGCTCGTTCACGGCCGTAAGCACAGGCCCCATTCCCTGCTTCAGCAGCCGCTGGTACCATTTGATAAATTCGCCACTGGCTGCCGCCTCCAGATTGGGGTCAACCGCGCCCACGCACTCCCCGGTAGCCAGTTCACACAATATCCGGGCCGCCCGATGCACGGCGTTCTGCGAACCGCCTGCCTTTCGCCACAACGGCAGGGCTTCCTTTGGCCGGCCGCTGAGCATCAGAACCTCGGCCCGATGCAACAGGGTCATTTGGTCCTCCGGGAAGAGTTTGATGGCTTCGCCGGTCCATTCACGGGCGAACTCCAGAAACTGCGGATCACTTAACGCGATGTGGCTGCCGAGCAACCACACCGGAAGCGCGTCGGGCTTTTCTGCTGCCAGAGCGTACAATGTCTTGAGTGCCTCCAAGGGCAGCCCGCGTCCGTGCTGGAACACCGCGTAATCGAACCGAACGTGTCTCGATTGCGGGTCGGCCGCCAGCGCCTGCTGGAAGGCCTCGGCAGCGGCATCTAACTGTTTCAATTCGATCAGGCAGATCGCCAGGCAATGGTGTGGCGCCGCCTTGCGAATATCGCGGTTGACCGGCGTGAGCGACGGTTCGTCGCGCTTGGTGAGGCACTGCTGAAATTCTTCCGCCGCTTCCTCGAACCGTTTGAGTTGCATATACGCCAGTCCCAATCCGAAGTGCAGCGATGCCGTCAGCCCGCCACGTTGCGCCAACGGGGAATGCATCAACCGGATCAGTTCGTCCAGTTTTTTCATCCCCGCCAACTGCGTGGATAATTGCGTCAGCAAACTTTCGCGCAACTCCGGGGCAATCTGGTCTTCGGGCATGGATTGCATGACACGAAACGCCTGCACATACTTTTCCACAGCCATCTCCTGCCGGCCGGCCCGGGACAATTCCAAACCGTAGTTCATCAGCAGGTTCGGCTCATTGGGCATTTCATCGAGCGCCCGTTCCAGCAGCCGCAGGTTGCGGGCGAGCTTGCTGCGCTCGGCGACGACCTCGGCGGCGTATCCGTGATGAAGCAGCGTGGCCGAGCCCAACCGGTTCTCCATCCCCCACTGTCTGCGCCGCACCTCCACACTGCTGAACACCTGTTCGTGGATCCGGCCCACAAAAAACAGGCCCGGCGCGTTACGGAACAATCGCGGCACGTAACTACAGCCTTCATCTTCCTTGCCCACGTCCACGATCGGCAACCGGTACGCGAGCACATTGTCTGCCCGCATTTCGCGTTGCAGACTCTCACGGCCCTCCGCCGTCAATTCCTCGTCCGCGTCCAGCACCAGCACCCAATCGCCGCGCACATGTTCCAGCGCCGCATTGCGGGCCGCGCTGAAATCGTCGCACCAGGGAAAGTCGTACACTTCGGCGCCGTGCTGCTGCGCAATCTCCTTCGTGGCGTCCGTCGATCCGGTGTCCACTACCACGATTTGCCAGGCAACGCCGCGAACTGATTGCAGGCAGCGCGCGAGGAACCGTTCCTCGTTCTTCGCGATGAGGCAGACTGAAAGCCGTGGCGTCCCGGATTGGTTGGGCGCCGGACCCAATGCCGGCTCCTTCCTGCCAATCTCTTTGATCAACTCACGCGCCTCGGGATGGAACGGCCGGACTTGCATCGCTGCCACGACCGCGTCCCACGCATCGCGATAGCGCTTCTGGCGGAAGAACTCACGCGCCTCCGAAAGGTCACCGAGCCTCCCTGCCGGCGGCAACTCGATGGCCACGGACTTGCGCGCCAGCTTGACTGATTCGCGCGCGACCAGCGTCCGGATCCGTTGCGCCGCCACCTGGGCTGCGCGGTCCCAAGTCCAGTCCCGTCGCGCGATCTCGCTGGCGGCCTGACCTCTGGCCCGCGCTTCATCGCGATGCTCAAAGACATGGCGCATCCGCTGTTTCAAATCATCCAGCGATGGTTCCAGCAGCCATCCCGGCCGCGCCAGTGAAAATGGACCGGCACGATAACCGATGCGCCGGCGCGTGGCCGCAATCCGGTAGCCACATTGTTCCGTGACAAAATCGTCGGTCGCTCCACCAGCGGTGACCAGCACCGGCAGGCCGCAGGCCATTGCCTCCAATACCGGCAGCGCGAATCCTTCGCCCCGATACGGATGCACAAGGCAATCACAGGCGGCGTACAACGAGGGCATTGCTTCCTCGGACAAATCACCCGTCAGATAGAGAATCTCGGGCGCGTTCGGCACGGCTTGCGCGGCCCGTATTTCCTCCTGCAAAGTCTGGCCGGCATATACATCCTGGCCGCCGAAATCCTTGATCACCAGGCAGACGTCGTCCACAAACGTGAAGCTTTCCAGGAACGCTTTCAGCAACAGGTCGGGTCCCTTGCGATGGATCGTGCCGCCGACAAAAAGGAACTTGAATGATTTGGTGGTGGCCAGCTTCAACGGTTTGAGACCGGGCCGAAATCGTTCGGGATCGATCCCATTGGGCACAACGTGTACTTTTGCGGGCCGCACACCTGAGTCCACATACACGCGGCGAACGTACTCGGATGGCACCCAGATTTCCTCGACTGCTTCAAGGCGTGCTGTCCAATCCAGGGGCAAGGCGCCGTATTCCCAGGGCTGGATCAAGACCCAGTGACCGCGTTTGGGCGACTGCCAACTGGGCGGCCATGCGTGGCGTACGGTGATCTCCGTGCGGGCCGGCGCTTGTGTGCGATGGCCCGCGCCGATGCGCGCGACCTCGACTTTTGGCTGCCGCCCCAGCGCACAGGTCAGTTCTCGGTTCACGTGTGAGAGGCTGCCATGATCTGTGAATCCGCCTTCCCAGGCGACATGCGCGGTGCGCGAGCTTCCAGTCTCCGGCGCCGGCGGCCGGGCGTGGCGTTGATCCCGAGTCAGACAATCCTTCAATGCATCCAGGCCGCTTACGACCTGGAGACAGTCCCACGAATCGAGGAACACGAAATCGGACGGGTCCTTGATGCCCCGCCAGTCACCACCTTTGATGGCATCGAAGACGTAAGTCGGCAGGCCCGCCAGCGCGGAGAATGTCTTGGCCCAGGAATCCGCGCCCACGAACAGCGCGCAGGAGAGGATCTGCTCCATTTGTTCCAGGAACGAAAAACTGCGACGGTCTTCGCAACCGTCGGGACACGGATAGGTTTCGCGCTCGTTGGGCGTGCCCAGGACGACAGGCTGATATCCCTGCTGTTTCAGGAAATCCAACAGCACCGGCCAGTCTGCCGGTTCGACGACGTTGCGTTTGGTTCCGGCCATGCCGACCAGACTGCCTTGGGGAGCCACAACCACTCGTCTTCCAACGGCAGCCCCGGGGCAACGTTGGGCCCATTGAGGCCGGGCAATGACGCCGTAATCACGAAAGATGTCCGTCTTCTCATTCCATTCTTCGCCGTATCCGGTGCGGGGCGTGACGCCCATGCCGCGAAAGTTGGGCAGTTGCGGCAGCGTTTTGCGCATTAGTTCGTTGATGGCTACTTTGGAATGCTGCGGCAGGAAGTAGACCCGCTCCAACGCAGGAAACGCCTCAAAGAAACTGCGCATGGCAGCCTGCGAATTGGGATAGCTGACCACCACGCTATTGGGGTGCGCATCATAAAAGGTCGCCAGCAGAAGCAGCGCGTCGCCCGCGCCGCCGCAATGAAAATAAAACGGTCCGGCCGTTTCCAGGGCGGCGCGCAAACGCTCTGGCTCCAGCAAGCCATCGTTCAGATAGACGAATTTTCCATCGGATTTCTCGATGTACGGATCAAGCGCGGTGGGCCAGTCCAGTTGTTGCAACGGCAGTGTGAAGTTCCCCGCGACCGCCGCGGGGACGTGGGCCGGTTTGCGGGCAAAGAAACGGATCTCCTCCCCCCGGCCGCTCGTGGCAAGTTCATTGAGAAACTGCGCGAAGGCTGCGCTGTCCAATTCCGGCACGAGTGCCCGGATGCGTTCCTGGTCGAAGTCGCCGCGTGTCGTGTACAGCCGTTCGACCACGAAACCCGCCGCTTCCAGATGACTGCGGAGCGTGGCGGGAGAATAATGGACGTAGTGATAGTTCGGGTCCAGCCAGTACCAGCTGTCGCGCTGGCGTTGAGAACTGAATGATTCGATATTGGGTACGATCCCGCAAAACAGTCCGCCCGGTTTGAGAATGTCGAACGCCTTGGCCAGCGCCTGCTTCGGCTGCGGCAAGTGTTCAAGCACGTGCACCATCGTGATGACCTGCAACGCCGCCGCCGGGATCGGTGTATCCAAAAATTGTGTGTTCACCACGGGGATGCCGAGGGTTTTGTTGGCGAAACGCACGGCTTTGCGGGTGAGTTCAATTCCCATCGGGCTGAATCCCTGCGCGCGCGCGCCCAGCAGAAATGCGCCCCAACTGCACCCGACGTCCAGCATCGGCCCTCGAGCCGGGTCGATCTCCATGATTTCGTTCAGGAAATAGCTGCGCTTCCACGGGCTCTCTGCGGCCTGCGCGGCATCGGCGGGCAGTTTCAGGTGCGAACCATCGTCGACGTAGGTCTGATAAATTCGATCCAACTCGGCCGCGTTCAGCCGCGTACGCAGGTAAACGGTGTGACACGAGCGGCATTTCACGATGTCCGCCGCCGTGCGATACGGTTCAGCCTCGGTGCTGGCACAGAGCGGGCACGCCACCCGTTCATGGCGGTCGTCGAGTTCCGGTGGTGGACATGTAGCGGCCTTCGCCGCCTCGGCCAAGGCCCGATCGACAACCGCGAGCGCCCGTGGCGTGTCGGGATTGTCAGGCTGCACGTCGGCCAGACGCTGCAGTACTGCCCTGGCTTCTTCGAGCCTGTTCTCTTCGACGTACAACGCTGCTAGGGAAGACAACGCCGCAGCGCAATTGCCGTCCAATTCCAACGCAAGTGCCAGTTCCACGCGGGCTTCCCGCCTGTGACCGCGGCGTATTTGCGTGTTGGCCAGCGCCACGATCGTATCGACGTGGTGTGGCTCGTGTGCCAGCGCTTCGATCAGAAGTTTCCGGGCTGCATCGAACCGGTCGACGGCGCTTTCGGCATCCGCCTGCTGTCGGAGCTGCTCCGCCGCCTCCGGCAAAACCGTTGCCGGTGCGAAGGGGCGCGGACGCCGGTTGTGCAGGACGGAACGGATGGCTTCGATGACGCGTTCGGTGTTGCGGCCGTCCCGGTAACTGCCAAAAAGTTCCACCGCCAGTTGCCGTTGCCGGAGGCGGTGCACTTGATCGTGATGCGCGAAAATCCCGCGGAGCGCATCGACAAATTGTTCTTCGCTTCGAAATTCCGCGCCAATGTCCCGATGGCGATTAGCCAGGGCCTGCGGATCAATCTCGCCAAAGTCCGGCATCCCGCCGCTGGTGTAGAGCAGGACCGGCCGCTCCAGCGCAACAAACTCGTAAATGAGCGAGGACCCGTCGGAGACCAGAAGATCGGCGTCGGTGAACAGCGCGCTGATCGACAGCCGCGGATCGTCCACGAACTCTACGCTGGACCATTGCCCGGCAGCGGCGCGCCACGCCGCAATCCATTGCCGGAACAGAGACTCGTATGGCCGCATGGCCGGGTGCTCGTAGGTGAGAATGTTTGGGTGCGGACGGATGACGACACGCGCCCCGGGGTACACGCGGCGCACCAAGGGCACCAACTGGTCCGTCAGCAGCCGAGCGGCGCTGGTCTGCGGGTTCCAGGTTGGTGCAAACAGCACGGTCGGATTTTTGCAGTCGATCGTGTGCGGCGGCAGACGAAACGTTTCGTCGACCCACGGATTACCGGTGAGAAAAAACTGATTAAGCGGCACGATGCCCGCGCGGCGGAAGTCCTTCTGGTCCCATTCGCTGCCGCAGATGTAGTCGGCCAGCGCGTATTCGCGGCAGGGGGCGATGTATTTATTGCCCGCGCCATGACGCAGGGCAACCAACGCCGCGTGATTGGCCGTGCAATAGTCGCGGAACAATGGAATCTCATGCTCGGCAGTCACGACGATAGCGCCGG
>CAZAQZ010000058.1:0-10814 GCA_964487175.1 uncultured Verrucomicrobiota bacterium
GTATCAGCAATCGATCGAAATCTACGAAGCCGTGTTGGCCGATTATCCCCAGCAGCCCAAGATCTGGATGAGCTATGGCCACGCGCTGAAGACCAAGGGGCGCGAGCAAGACAGCATCGCGGCATACCGCAAAAGCATCGGGATTATCGATGCGGCCGGAGGATTGATTGCGATGGGCGTGGTCAGCGAAGTAATCACCTGTTTCTCGCGAAGGCAGATCTTTGGGTACAAGGCCATCGCGTTTTCCAGCCTGGCGATTGCGGTGCTCGGGTTCCTGGTTTGGGGGCATCATATGTTCGTGAGCGGGCAATCGATCTATGCGGGGATGGTGTTTTCCTGCCTGAGTTTTTTGGTGGCGATCCCATCGGCGGTGAAGGTGTTTAACTGGACGGCCACGCTCTACAAAGGCTCGGTGTCCTATGCAACTCCCATGCTGTACAGTCTGGGGTTCATCGGACTGTTTACCATTGGCGGGCTGACGGGATTGTTTCTGGCGACGCTGGGCCTGGACATGCACGTGCACGACACCTATTTTGTGATCGCGCATTTTCATTACATCATGGTGGGCGGTGCGATCATGGGCTATATGGCCGGACTGCATTTTTGGTGGCCGAAAATAACAGGGCGCCTCTATCCGGAAGGATGGGGACGGCTGGCGGCCTTGATCATTTTTATCGGATTTAACCTGACGTTCTTCCCGCAATTCGTCCTTGGTTACCTCGGGATGCCGCGGCGCTATCACACCTATCCTGCGGAATTCCAGGTGCTCAACGTCATGTCTTCGGCCGGCGCGTCGATTCTGGGGGTCGGCTATTTATTGCCGCTAATTTATCTGATCTGGTCGCTGCGGTACGGGCCGATCGCGGGACCGAACCCATGGCGGGCTAAAGGATTGGAGTGGCAGACGAGTTCGCCGCCGCCATCGGACAATTTCAAGGAGACGCCTGTGGTGACCGAGGGGGCGTACGCCTACCAAACGGAGGGAGCCAATGATGGATGAGACAACCACGGCTGTGGCCCACCAGTTCGATGACGCGGCGCAGCAACACGAGGCATCGACGCTGGGAATGTGGGTGTTTCTGGCGACAGAAATCATGTTCTTCGGCGGGGTGATCATGGGCTATACGGCGTATCGGGCTCTGCACGCCGGTGCGTTCGAGGCGGCGAGCCGCCATCTTGACATCGTGCTGGGCAGCCTGAACACCGCCGTGCTGCTAACCAGCAGCCTGACCATGGCACTGGCCGTGCGTAGCGCGCAGGTGGGCAAACGAACGAGTATCGTGGTCTTTTTGGTTTTGACCATGCTGCTGGGAGTGGCGTTTCTCGGCATTAAAGGAATTGAGTACCATCAAAAGTTTGTCGATCATCTCGTGCCGGGCGTGGGGTTTTCCTTTTCTGTCCGTTATGCGCGCGATGCGGAGATGTTCTTCTATCTGTATTTCGTCATGACCGGGTTGCACGCTTTGCACATGATCGCCGGAGTGGCCGTGGTGGGCGCAATGGCGGTGAAGGCGGCGCGCGGCCGATTCACCCCCGGCTATTACACGCCGCTGGAGATGACGGGGCTGTACTGGCATTTCGTAGATATCGTGTGGATCTTCCTGTTTCCATTGCTTTATTTGGTGGGGAATCGCGTATGAACGGGCACATCCTGCCTGTGAGAGTTTACGTGACCGTCTTCGCCGCGTTGTTGGCGCTGCTGGCGGGTACCATCATGGCGGTCTACGTCAACCTCGGCGGCTTCAATACGGTTGTTAGCCTCACCATTGCGGTCGCCAAGGCGCTTCTGGTCATCCTGTTCTTTATGCACGTCCGATTCAGCGGTCGTCTGGTGTGGATTTATGTCGGCGTCGGCTTCTTCTGGCTGGCGATCCTGCTCGCGCTCTCGATGAGTGATTTTTTAACGCGCGCCCGGGTACCATATGCGGGCGGGTGACCGGAGAGCCTTGCTAAACCGCAGCCCATTCGTGCCCCCCCCCAGGCAGGTTCAGATGGAATGGCCGACAGATTCCATTCATAGAGGGATTCCCGCCGCAGAGCCCAGAGTTTATCTCCCTTTCCTTAAAAGACGATTTTCGTGGGTGAGTTGTCGCTTTTCGAGAAAGCCGCGAGCGTCCGCCCGGTCTGTGGATCGAGCCATAGAATGTCTGCACTCAGACCGGCAGCGAGAACAGTCCCGTTCCATTCCGTCAGTGAGACGTTTGGGACGGCATCCGATTTGAACCCCGGAACCCGCTGTCTAGTGTTCAAATCCCAGGCCGTCACCCCTTTGGATGTGCCGGCAAACAGCCTCTCCCCAAGCCCGTCGAATCATACATCACAGATGATGGCTGAGGCTGTGAGTGTGCAATCGGGCGCGGCCTGGCCGACACACCATACGGAGATGCGTTGGCGGATCGACTTTTGTGATGGGCCACTCACGAGCACGTCCCAGAACTTGCGGTCCGGGGCACTTTCACTTTCAAGGATGGCGACGCGCTCATCTTTCGGGTTCATAGCAAGCACATCTGCCGATTGAAAGCTTGTGTCCAGCTTGGGCAGAAGCGTGGCCTTCTTCTGATCGACTGCGGCCGACTGTTAACTGCCGTCTGCCACCATGTACACCGTCTTGTTGTCTCTGGGGAATGCCAGGGATTCGATGCCGCGAAGAACCTGCGTTGATTCAACTTCCACCTTCCCAATGCTTTCTCCCGTCTCACAGAAAAAAAGGATTAATGAATGCTTTGCGTTGGATAACGTAGGCTCCGGCTCGATGGCCACGGCACAGAGCCTTCCGTCCGGGCTAATCGCAAGTGCCTCCACATGCTCTAATGGAATAGATTGCTCCAAATAGAAATTGGTGCTGCTCAACGAGCGCTGAGGCAGACCTCGCTCCAAATCCCAAATCTCAACCGCTGGCGGGCCGTTCAATTCCAGCCGGGGAACAACCGCCAGCTTCGGAGCGTTGGGGGATAGAGCCATCGCATCAAGATTGCTCATGGCTAACGTGCGGAGCAACATCCGAGTCGCCAGATCCCAAACCTTGACTAAGTCGTCGCCACGGTAAACGGCGAAATTCTGCACCGGAGATGCAAGCACCTGTCTCACTTGGAGGGAGTGACCCTGTTGGACAACGATGTCGTCGAAATCGCCCGTTGCTCCCATCCTCAGACAGGCGGAAATGGGTACGATTAAGAGAACTGGAAGTAATCTCAACTTGGGCATTAACGTTTTGTCCCAAGATTGATCGATGGACACTTCACGCGGAGATTGTCAAGGGTGGGTGCGTTAATTCAGCGGATTCAGGCCGTACAACTAATCCTGACTGCATTCAGGCTGCCGTAGTGCGACTACCACGACCTGCTTGGAGGCTGATGGGGCCTCTAAGCATCAAAGCAGCCTTTCAAGCCGGGCACCCGCCTCGCCCACGGAATGCGGACCCCCTCACGGCGCAGCAGGCGCTCCGGTCTGGTACCAATTATGCTTCTCTTTATCGATGAGTCTTTATCTTTCGCATAGGCTGCGATGAAACGATTGGCGATTCTCGTTGTTGCGTTGTTGGCCGTCCAAGTGTCCGCTCAAGAGGAAAACTCCCCCGAAAGCGCGGCGAAACGAATCACATTTACCGAAGCCGACACGTCCGGTGAGATCATCTCCTTCCCGAACGATTACCGCGGCCGACTCGTAATGATCGATTTCTGGGCGACGTGGTGTGGCCCTTGCCGCGCCGAAGTGCCGAATGTCGCCAGCGTCTACGACGAGTTTCACCACCGCGGCTTCGACATCATCGGCATCAGCCTCGACACCGCACAAACAAAATCGAAGCTCCCCGACTTCACCTCCAACAATCATATGTCCTGGCCCCAGATCTGCGATGGCCAGGGCTGGAGCGCTAAACTCGCCCAACAATACGGTGTCCGCGGCATCCCGTCCGCCTGGCTGGTTGACACCGTCTCCGGCACCATCGTAGCCGAGGGCAACGATCTCCGCGGCACGCGTCTCCGCTCGACCATCGAACGCTGCCTGGCCGACCTCGGTGAATCCCCGTCCGGTCGGTCGCTCGCCGATAACCACACACAGGGCGGTTCATCATCTTCCTCCCGCCCCAAAGTCATCACCATGTCCGGCGATAGCCAGTCAGCCGGCGGCTCAGCTTCCGCACAATCTTCTTCCTCTTCCGGCATCCGGATCATTCGCTCGTCCGCTGACGCCTCAAAAGCTAATCAAGCCGTCCCGTCCCGGATTGTCGCCGAAGACCCGCTCGTCGCCAAGGCCCGCGCCCTCGCCAAAACCGGCAAGCTGCTCTCGCCGTTCGCATTCGACTCCAGGCTCCATTCGCCGCGCCCGGAGCTGATCCCCGTCGCCATCGTCGACACCAGCGTGAACTCACCCGTCCCCGCCGCGATGACCAGCCTCGATTCCGACGGCCTCGTCATCGCTGACAAGGGACTCAAATCTCTCAGCCTCCCCGCCGCCGCGGGCCGTGGCTCCCTCGCCAACACCCGGCCCATGCGCGGACGCGAGATCGCCGACCGCGCTTCACGCGCCTACGTACGTGCCGGCTGGATTTATCATTGCTCGCGCTGCAACCAGTGGCACATCCGCATCGCCGGCGGCTACGCCATCGCCAGTAACACCGTCGTCACCGCCTACCACGTCATGGTCACGCCCACCACGATCAAGGACGATGAAGGTTGGCCCGTCGTCATCCGCGGCAACAACGAGTTCCTCCCCATCACCAGCGTCCTCGCCGCCGATGAACGCGTCGACACGGTCATCCTCCGGGTCGCCGCGACTGACCTCGCTCCACTCGCCATTTCCTCCAGCGCCCAGATCGGTGACGAGGCCTATTGCTTCAGCGATCCGCGCGGCGTCCGCGGCTATTTCAGCAGCGGCATCGTCAATCGTTTCTATACCCGCCCCGGCGGTTCACTCAACAATCCCGACGACGAACGCATCAACGTCAGCACCGACTGGGCTCCCGGTAGCAGCGGCTCCGCTATCCTCGACGATTCCGCAAACGTGATCGGCCACGTCACCCGCATCAAACCGCTCTTCGGCCCCAGGGCAGCCGACGACGACGGTGACCACGTGCCCAACTCACAGGCCACGCTGATGAACCTCCACGAAGCCGTGCCGTCGAGTTGCGTGTTGAAGCTGATCCAGAAAACCAATCGCGCCGCTCAAGCGCCGACCGCGATTGCCATGGCCGCCAACACGAGAACACCCGCCCCGGCAGTCGAAGCGAATCCCGCATCTCCACCGCCACCGGCCGGACCCAATCTCCACTTGCAGGGAATCCTGAGCGACGGCAAATCATGGGAAGCCATGATCAACGGCGTCTCCGTTAAGGAAGGCGACGACGTCGAGGGCGCGAACGTCGTCTCGATCAATAAGAAACTGGTCAAGCTCCAGTTCCAAGGCCGCGAAATCGTCCTGCAGTTACAGTAGCCATCTCGTGTGGTCCAAAAACTCGTCCCTGACTGATTTCCTCGGCTAGCATGGCGGCGAGGAACCTCCCATGCCTTGGAAGCGAACGCTGGCCTGTCTACCAGCCCGACGCAGCCCATCGCCCTGCGCACGGAATACGGACCAATTCCGCCAAGGCAACAAGCCGGCTGTCGCGGAGCGTGGGATCTTCCCCCGGCGGGAACATCTGTCGTTTTGCGTCCAAGAGAAACCCACCCTTCGGGGATTGAGCAGATCGACGACTCGGCCCTCGGCGAGTTTCAGCCACGGCGAAGGTGACGATGGAACCGGTGCGCGGGATGGCATCCCACCGCTTAACAGGAAAATGGTTCCATCGAAAATCTGAATGAAAATACTCAATCGTGGGGTCAGCGGTAGCGGGTCAGGTACGGGCGGACGCGGTTGGCCAGTAATCTGTAGCCCTCGGCATTGAAATGGAGATTGTCCGGGCCGAAAAGGTCGGCCCGCGGCTGCCCGTCGGGGCCCAGCACCATGGAGTAAGTGTCGATGTACTTCAGGTGAGGGGCCTGACGTGTGTATTGTTCCACCAGGGCATTGAGCTTCTTCTCTTTGTCGGCCTGTTTCCAGCGGGCGATGGTGGGGCTCCATGAAATGAAGACAATGTCCGTCTCCGGCAACTTCGTGCGGACCTTGGCGACAAAGTCCTGGAAATCGGCAAACACCTGCTCCGGCGGTTTGCCCGCCCAGAGATCATTGCCGCCGGCGCGAAAAAAGATCGCCCGCGGTTCATACGGAAAAATGATGCGCTCGGCGAAATGCGTCGCATCGACGATCTCCGAGCCGCCGAAGCCGCGATTGATGACGCGCTGCCCCGAGAAATCTTGGGCAAGCGTCGTCCACTTGCGGATCGTCGAAGAACCGACAAAGAGAACCGCGCCTTTCGGCGGCGGATGGATGCGATCCATTTGCTCGAAGGCTGCAATTTCGTTCTCCCATTTCCCGAAATCGTGTCCTGGCTCGGCACCAGCGGCAATACACCACGGAGCGGTAACCACGGAAAGAATCAGCAACAACTGGGCGGTACATTTCATAAAGAACACTCCTTGGGGCGACCGCTGGCAACTATAGACACTGAAAACATTGGAGCAAGCAGCAAATCTGGTGGAAGAAATTGGACTGCGCCTTCGTCAGCCGCACGGAATGCGGACCCAACACGCCGCGCGGGGCACGGTGGGTCGGCGGGCGGGGGGAGGGCGTGACTAGGTCTGTTGTAGTCAGGCGTCCATCCGATAGCCAGCAGGAAACCCAGAATCCGCATGGCACGAACGACGTACCACCAAGTGAGCGGCTCGCCTGGCATTGTGATTGTGTCCCGCTTGCGTTTGTCGTCCAATACCCCCTCACTTTCCGCTTTCCTTCCGCCTCGGTTGTGCTAGCGTCCGTTGCATGAAGGCAACGATACGCTGTTTTTCTCTTGTGCTTGTTTTCGGGTCAGTCTTCACCACGGGGCTCTTCGCGCAAACACCCAAAGTCGATTTCCCTACGGCCAGCCCCACCGCTACTTTGAAGCAACACATCGGTCTTACGGACGTCGGAATCGAGTATTCCCGGCCCGGCGTAAAGGGACGTGTGATCTACGGCGGCATCGTTCCGTACGATGTGGTCTGGCGCACGGGTGCGAACGCCTCCACCAAGATTTCCTTTACGACCCCCATGAAGCTCAACGGCACCCAGGTTCCCGCGGGCAAATATGCGCTGTTCACGATTCCCGGTGAAACAGAGTGGACGGTGATTATCTCCAAGGACACGAACTCTTTTGGAGCCTTCGGTTACAAGCAGGAAAACGATCTGGTGCGCTTCAAGGCCACTCCCGTGAAACTGGCCGAACCCGTCGAGACATTCACGATCGATTTCAACGATATCCGTGATGAGTCGGCCACGCTCAATCTCATTTGGGAAAAGACCCGCGTTCCCATCAAGCTCGAAGTCGAGGTTGTCAGCAAGGTGGTGCCTCAAGTCGAAGCCGCCATGGCGTCGACGGACAAAAAGCAGCCGCAGTTTTACTTTCAGGCTGCGACGTTTTATTTCAACCACGATCTGGATTTGAAGAAAGCCCTCGCCTGGCTGGATACCGGACTCGCCGACAAGCCCAGGATCGCTTACGAACTGCTGAACCTGAAGGCCAGGATTCTCGCGAAACAAGGGGACAAAGAGGGCGCGATTGCCGCCGCCAAACAGTCGAGCGAGTTGGCAGTCCAGGCCGAAGGCCCCACCAGCTCGTTCGTGAAGATGAATCAGGATCTAATCTCCAGCCTCCATTGATAATACCGGTCACTTTCGTCCAAACAGGATTCCAATCCAGTTTAACCGCGACCCACCGGAGATAGCATGAACCAGTTCAAATCCACACTTGTTATCGTGGCAGTCATCTTCACCGCATCATCGCTGATGGCCCAGCAAAAACGGGTGAGTCCTCACGAGACGATCAGCATGGTCATCGACGGCAATCGGGTCACGATCGTTTACGGGCGTCCGTATACCAAGGACCCCAAAACCGGTGAGAGCCGGAAAATCTGGGGAGGCTTGGTGCCGTACGGCAAGATCTGGCGCACCGGCGCTGACGAGGCAACGCTGCTCATAACGCAGAAGCCCATCGCCTTTGGCGAGATGACGATCCCGGCGGGCGCCTTTACGTTGTGGACCCTTCCAAACGAAGACGGCACAGCCAGGCTGATCATCAACAAACAAGTCGGACAATGGGGCGTCAGCCCGCGCGATCCGAAGCAGGCGTACGACGAGTCTTTGGACGTGGGGCGGATTGACCTGAAGAAAGACGCTCTGGATAAACCGGTGGATCAGTTCACGATGGCAGTCGAGAAAAACCCTGGCGGGGGCGGCGTGCTGAAAATGATGTGGGAAAGCATACAGTTCTCCGTGCCATTCACGGTCAAGAAATAGCCATTGGACCCGTTCCTGGGTCGGTCCTGGGGAGTTTGCAGACGAATGAGCATCGCCCATGAGTGCAAGAATTCGATTTAAGAGTTCGACCTTTCGTGTCCACCGGTTCCTTCACTTCCTCACCGCTGCTGCCTGTACAGTGACCATTCTTGCCTTCGGGGCCCGGGCCGCTGACCCTCAATCGGCGTCGGCAATTCTGCAGGAACTCCGCAGTTTTCGCGAGATGGGTCGCGTGCTTTACATCGCCGCGCATCCCGACGATGAAAACACACGTCTCATCGCCTACCTCTCCCGCGGTCGGGGCTACCGTACGGGGTATCTTTCGCTGACTCGCGGTGATGGCGGCCAAAACTTGATCGGTCCCGAGTTGGGTGAAGAACTGGGAGTGGTCCGTACCCAGGAGTTACTCGCCGCTCGGCGGATCGACGGCGGTCAGCAGTTTTTCACGCGGGCCATCGACTTCGGATTTTCCAAGGATTACCGTCAGACATTCCGCATTTGGGATCGCAACCAAGTGCTGGCCGATGTTGTGCGCACCATCCGTGGGTTCCGACCGGACGTACTTATCACGCGCTTCTCCACTGTACCAGGCGGGACTCACGGTCACCATACGGCGTCGGCGATCCTGGCGGTCGAAGCCTTCAAGCTTGCGGGAGACACCAATGCCTTTCCTGAACAACTCGGCGAGTTGAAGCCGTGGCAACCGAGACGCGTCCTCTGGAATGGTTTCCCGAGAGGGTTCGGACGCGGACCGGACAGTGGAACAAACACACCTGACCTGCAGATCGACATTGGCGGTTACAACCCGGTACTCGGCGAGTCCTACGGCGAAATTGCCGCGCGCAGCCGCAGCATGCACAAGACACAAGGGTTTGGCAGCGTCGGTACGCGCGGGACGGCCAACGAAAGCTTTCAACTCCTTGATGGCGAGCCCGTCACTAAGGACATCATGGATGGCGTTGATACGACTTGGGGCCGCGTACCGGGCGGTGCCGAGATCGGGCGGTTGACCGATGAGATCGTTGCGCAGTTTAACCCTCAAAATCCAGCCACCAGCGTGCCGGCATTGCTGACGTTGCGGAGTCGGCTCGCCGTCCTGCCAACGGACAGCGTGGTCGCAGAGAAGCGCCGACAGCTCGATCACATCTTGCAGGGCTGTCTCGGGCTGTATGTGGAGACGGTCATTCCGCTGGCCGAGGCCGTGCCGGGCGAAATGCTAAGGATGCATCATACCGCCATGGTGCGGGCCGATTTCCCGGTGCATTGGACTGCCGTGCGCTACCCGGCAGGTGGAGACGAACTTGGGACAACAGCCGATCTGAAGCCCAACCAGGGCGTGACTCACGAATCGTTACGGATGCTACCCACCACCACGACGTTTACCCAACCCTATTGGTTGCGCGAAGAGGGCACGATCGGAATGTTCCGGGTGGACGATCCATCGCTGATCGGCCGTCCAGAGAATCCGCCGGCCTTTCCGGTTCAGTTTGTGTTCGAAGTCGGGGGCCAAACGTTGGTCATCCCCGACGAACCCGTACAAGTTGTCGGCGATCGAGTGAAAGGCGAGATTCGTCAGCGTCTGGAGGTGACGCCACCCGTTTTCCTCAACTTTCCCGATGACCTGGAGCTATTCGCTCCGGGTACCGCCCGGCCCGTGGTGGTCGAAGTTACTTCGGCTCGCGCCGGAGCGACCGGCACCCTTCATCTGGATGTACCCGTTAGCTGGAAAGCAACCCCTGCGATGTACTCTTTCTACCTGACCAACTACAACGAGAATGCGCGTTTCACCTTCACCATCACTGCCCCGACGAACACAACGACCGCGAGAATCCTGGCCACTGCCGAGATCGACGGCAAGAGCTACCATAATCGGCGCGTCGAGATCCGCCACGATCATATCCCGCCGCTCTTGTTGCAGCCGCCCGCGCGTCTCAAGGCGCTGAGTATCGATCTGGCGATTCGCGGCCATCAGGTGGGCTACCTGCCGGGCGCCGGCGACTCGGTGGCCGAGAGCCTGCAACGGATGGGCTATGCGGTCACTTTTCTGACCGGCGCGGACCTGACGGTGAACCACCTGCGCAGCTTTGATGCGGTAGTAATTGGCATTCGGGCTTTCAATACCCGCACGGATCTGGCCGAGAATTTGTCGGGGTTATTCGCTTACGTCGAAGCCGGTGGCAACGTCATCGTCCAGTACAATACGTCCGATGGTTTGCAGACCACACCGCTTGCTCCTTACAATCTGAAGATCTCGCACGACCGCGTCACGGACGAAACCGCGCCGGTGACGATACTCGTGCCGGACCATCCGGTGTTTACGACTCCCAACCGCATTGTCCCATCCGATTTTGATGGCTGGGTTCAGGAGCGCGGACTGTATTTTGCCAGCGAATGGGATGCCCATTTCACACCACTTCTGGCGTGTAACGACCCCGGGGAATCATCCA
>CAZAQZ010000059.1:0-4470 GCA_964487175.1 uncultured Verrucomicrobiota bacterium
GGCAGCGGTTACGCCACCAATCCGGCAGCGGCAGCCAGCGCCGACCCGCTCGGTAAAGGCATCAGCAATACCAATCAGTTCCTGCTGGGTCTGAATCCGACCAACTCTGCCTCTGTGTTCCGGATCACATCGGTGTCGGCAACGACCTCGAACGCGACGATCGTGTGGAAGACTGCCGGTGTGAAGACCAATGTGGTCCAGGGCTCCGTGGGAACAGCCAACCACAGTTATAGCAACAACTTCACCGACATCAGTGGCGGGATCATCATCAATGTTGCCGGTGATACCAGCACCAACTATGTGGATCAGAGTGGTACCAACCGGTACTATCGAATCCGGTTGGGGCCGTAACGTAGCGAATCATATCAGTGCATGAGAGAATAACTGCAACGGTGCCGGAGATGTCTCCGAAGGCGAGCATCTCCGCACCCAATGCGGCATGAGGAATAAAGTGGCGTCGAGTGGGACCGTATGGCGACGCAGCTCAAGCAGCCGAGGTCATGGGGGACAAGTCGGTGAGTGAGCTTTAAAGGAGCAAGGAAATGGACCTGTTTATATTCAGACACTCCCAGCGCTCAATAAACTGTGCAGGCAGAAGGCCCCTGTTCGTCCAAACGACGGTGCCACGGCGTGCTTGCAAGCGCATCCCGGCGTTCACATTGATTGAGTTGCTGGTTGTGATTGCCATCATCGGCATCCTCGCGGCTCTCCTCCTGCCTGCGATGAATGCGGCGCGGGAAAGAGGACGGGCGGCCTCCTGCCTCAACAATATGCGCCAGTGGGGCTTGGCCATGGGCATGTACGCCGATGACTGGGATGACTATATGCCGTATGAGGGATCCACCCAAAATCAACCGATCGACCAAGGCTACAACCTGGGCGCTTGGTACAATGTTCTTTCGCCTTACATTGGCAATCCGCCATTGTATACCCTGTATCCCCCCTACGCGACAGGCAAGATTCCCACACCCGGGACAGCGTCGATTTTCAATTGTCCCAGTGTCAGGGCATATGGCCCAAGCTACACTCCTCCGCCCGCGACGGGCAACCCTTGGTTCGGGTATGCGATGAACCGGCTTCTCACCGGATGCTCCGGCGCTGTCTACAAACGCAGCATTGCCATTCGGCCAAGCCAAACCATCTTCCTGAGCGAGAGCGAAAACAACTCCTACTCTTTCACGGATGGTTACCATCTTTCGACGTTTACTAGTCCGACGGTTCCCCCTCGGCATTCGGGTGGCATGAACTTTGTGTTCGTGGATGGTCACGCCGAATTGCTGTCGCAGATGCAGTACCAAAGATCAAATACCGAGAACAGCGACCCAGCCTCCGAGTGGGCGCACCAAAGCAGTTTTTATTGGTATCCATGCTCGAACTGCACCAAGCCTTCTTGCGATTAGCCCTTCAGCAATACAAGCGGACAGGGGCGACGACTGCGGCCTTGTTAAACAGCGCCATCGGTCCTCTTGAACAAATCTCAAGCACAGAAGGGTCGACATAGCGTAGAAGAATGTCGAGCCGTGCCAAAGGAAACCAGCCGATTTTGCTTCTGAGCCGCAGCGCGTACAGGGAGAAAAGCTCCGCCCCCATCATCGCATTGCCCTGATTTGATTGACTTCCCACCCAGCCGTTCGCACCATCCGTGCTGGCGAAGTCCAAATGACAGAACGAACCTTGTTGTGCGCGATCTTTGGCGCAGTCGTGCTGGTTATGATGGCGCTCGATTTATGTGTGTTTCCGCATCGGCCCAACCTCCTCACCGCGCTTATTTGGAGTGGCGTTTGGATCGGATTGGCCATGGTGTTTATGGGGCTCGTCTGCTGGTGGCAGGGGCCACGTACCGCGCTGAAACTCCTCACCGGCTATGTCATTGAAGAATCGCTGCGAGTAGACAGTTTATTCGTGTTCCTGCTGCTGTTTTCATGCTTCCGGGTTTCGCCTGAACACCAGCATGGAGTCTTGTTCTGCGGGATCCTCGGCGCTATGATTTTCTGGCGTATCTTCGTCGTGGCGGGCGTGGCACTCATTCACCGGTTTGCGTGTGTCATTTACCTGTTTCGAGCGCTGCTGGTCGTGAGCGGGTTGAAAATGGCCTTCAGGAAGGACGGGACATTCAACCTGGAAGAAACCCTGTCCTTCGTTTGTTTCGAAGCGTGGCGCCGGTCCCGGAGCAGAACAAAGGCGGCCGGTTCTTCGTCAGACGAGACGGACGCACACTCGCCACACCTCTGTTCGTTGTTCTGTTGGCGATCGAGACGACGCACATCATCTTCGCGGTGGACTCAGTGCCGGCCGCGCTGGCGATCACGACTGACCCGCTCGTCGTGTATACATCCAACGTGTTTGCGATCCTGGGGCTGCGCTCCTTATATTTCGTGCTGGCAGGATTTACGGAGCTGTTCCATTCCCTGCGTCACGGACTTTAGGCAATTCTGGTCTTTGTCGGAATCAAAATGATTGTCGCACCCCTCCATCAAATCCCGGTCGGGGTAGCGTTTAGGTGTGGTGGCAGGTATTCTTGAGTTGTCTATCATCGCCTTACTGCTTTGGCCGATCAGAAAAACATACGCGGTCGGTACAGTGAAGGACGGCAAACCCATGCAGCTGAACTAAGGCGACGAGTTGAGCGGTGGGATCCGGATTTTGACTGTGTTGCTGGGAATGGAGATGTTTCCTGCCCGGTCCTCCGCCATAACATAGTAGAAACTCGTCTGCCCGGCAGCAATATCGGCGTCGATATACCGGTTGCTCGACGTGTCTGCGATCACAACCCCATTGCGCCAAATCGAATAGTCGCTGATGCCGATGGCGTCCTTTGCCGCGCTCCACCGAAGTTGGACCGTGTCATGACTGCGTCTTGCGGAGAGGTGCTTTGGCGCTGTCGGGAGCCTCAAATCGACTGAAACCATCGCCTTGACGGACGTATCGTGGATCGGAGTGAGATTATCAGTCAAGCCAATGGAAACCGTGTAGGCACCGTTTGAAATATCACTGGACGGTGTGACGGTGACGGAGATGGAGTCCGCTTGACCTGGAGAGAGCGTGAGTGAAGAGGGGGACACAGCTGCGGTCCAACCCGCAGGGACAGTGGGGTTAATGTAAAGCGTCGCCGGCGAACTGCCACTGCCATCGGTGTTCGTAATGGTCACGGAGTAAACCAGGGTCGCCGCAGGCCTGGCAAACTGATTGGTGGGAGTTATCTCCACCTCGGGAACCGCCGGTGGGCCTCCGAAAGACACGGACAGGGTCACGGAGTTGTCATCGTGGTCGAGTTGCGTGACGATCAGGCCAATGGCCGGGTCGGTAAATGTCCCGGAATCCTGCAGGGCTGCGATAAAGTACGTCTCAATGGCTCCGCTGCCTTGGTAGTGGTGGACGTTCGTGGCTTTCACGTACTGCGGGTCCAGATCGCTGTCACAACTGACCTGCGTTCGATACGAAAAATAATAGAATTCGTCCGCGGTTGACTTGGCAATTTTTAACAGTTGCGGCTGCGTGACAGACTGTGGATCAAACTCCAGGGGCGCCAGATTGACGAGCATGTTGTTCGTTGCGAGGATAGTCTGAGTGGCAGGCAGCCATCCCATCTGATCCATGTGTGGGCCATTGATTTCTCGCAACCCGATTCCGCTGTATCCCATAAAATCCGAGACGTCGCAGTATTCACAATCATTCGTTCCGCTATTATCCGGATCAGTCGAAGCGTGGTGCAGGGTCAGGTTGTGCCCAAGTTCATGCGCATACACGTCGGCCAGGCTGCAGTAGGAAATCCAAGCCTGACCCGGATCGCCCCCAATCGTGCCGAGTCCCGCCCACCCGCACGGGTTCTCCTGGGGGAACACATAAACCTTGTGGTTGTACACGCTCAGATCGACACCTTGTGCCTGTGCCGCCGCGTCCGCCGCAGAAGCCCACGCCTGATAATCACAGGTTCCCGTGCTGGCGAACGGAATCGTGTACGGGCCGTACTCGGTCCCGGTAAACCAGACGTAGCCGTGAGACATCTGTTGATACAACTGATCGACGGACTGTGTGCTCCCAAACATGATCGCATCAATGGAATCGAGCGAACATTCCATGGGTGTATCCGAGAAATTGACGCCGAGAATTGCCGTCTTTTGCTCTCCTGTGACGATCATGCTGGCAGTCGGGACTGTTTGAATGCTCGGATCATTTGCTGCCGCAACAATCTCGCTGCCATTGGCAAGTCCGGTGACTTTGATCGTTGATCCGGTGTGCAGGTGATTGGGAGCCTTCTCTTTGAAATGTAAATTATATCGCTTGCCGGTCCCTGAATCCTCAATCACGTAGAAACGCTCTGCCCGATGGTGAGCAAAGTCGTCGCGACGGGCCGCCGGATGAAGGGCGAAGAAAGGCTCATTCGCCAGCCTCGCGCGGGGTCAGTCTTGTGTTGCCGCTCAACCTCGAAAGCCGCTGCGCGAGCCGGTCAAAATAAAGATAGATCACCGG
>CAZAQZ010000059.1:4480-10761 GCA_964487175.1 uncultured Verrucomicrobiota bacterium
TCGTCCGCCTCAATAACCGTCACCTTGCCGGTTACCGTGGTAGGAGTTCCCTCGTCTACAGGACGGGCTCGTGCGTCCCATGAAAAGATTTGAGATGCGACAATCAGCCCAGCCCAACTGGCACGTCTGAGAAATCTGCGACGCATTTTCCCTTTTCTCCCGATTTTGTTTGAGAACCCCTTCTCAAAGGTGGTGATCCTGCGTGGATCACACTTGCGCACGCCATGAACGCAAGTCAGACGCCACTTTGTAGCAGGATCCCGGTCGGCCTGCAAACCAAACTTTTGCTGGTTTAAATGATTAACATGCAGTCGCCGTAGCTGAAAAACCGATAGCGTTCGCGCACCGCTTCCCGGTAGGACTTTAACGCCAATTCGCGCGATGCAAACGCGCATACCAGCATCAGCAGTGTCGAGCGGGGGAGGTGAAAATTCGTCAAGAGCGCATCCACGGTTTTGAATTCGTACGGAGGGCGAATGAACAGCTCGGTTTGGCCTTCGGTTGCGCGCGGTTCGCCGATGGTTTCCAAAGTGCGGGCCACAGTTGTTCCGATAGCGACGATGCGTTTTGCATTTCGCATCGAGCGGGCTGCCTCCTCGGAAACGCTGAACTGTTCCGGATGCATCCTATGGTCCTCAACATTCTCGACCTTCACCGGGCGAAACGTCCCAATTCCCACATGCAACGTGATAAAGGCATGTCCAACTCCCGCCTGTTGCCATTGATCGAGCAATTCCTTCGTGAAATGGAGCCCGGCGGTCGGCGCGGCGATGGCGCCCGCCTGCCGGGCATAGATTGTCTGGTAACGTCCCCGGTCAGTGGCGTCCAGGCCTGAATGCTTGATATAGGGCGGCAATGGTGTAGCGCCAAATTGCTCCATGTATGCCTCGACGTCACCTGTGAAGTGCAGGACACGGCCGCCAAACTCAGTCGTCTTTTCAACTGTTGCAACCAAGTCGCTGCTTTCAAATGTCAAGGTGGCGCCGATCCTGGCCTTCCGTCCGGGTTTGACCAACGCCGACCAGCGAGCAGCGTCAAGTTTTTCCACGAGAAGCAATTCCACCGCGGGTTGCTTCGACCAAATACGGGCGGGGACAACCTTGGTGTCATTGAGAACGAGCAAATCTCCCGGGCCAAGGTGGTGGCCAAGGTTGCGAAACATTTCGTGACGAATGCTGCCTGTGCTGCGGTCAACCACCATCATCCGCGAAGCCGCGCGATCTGTCAGGGGCTGTTGAGCGATCAATTCAGGGGGCAGATCGTAATCGAATTCCGAGGTTTTCACTTCGCGCCATGCTGGCGAAGCACTTGGACGATTTCATCGTGTCCCGCCTCGGCAGCACGTTCTGCTGCAGTCTCTCCGGTAGAGTCCAGCTGGTTCACGTTTGCCCCTTTGGCGATCAAGAGCTCAACCACGTCCTTGTGGTCCCAATACGCCGCCAAGTGCAGCGGTGTCGTGCCATCCCAGTTGGTCCTTGCCAGACTGGGGTCTGAGTTGACCAACGCCTCGACATTTGCTTTCCGCCCGAGCGCCGACGCTGACAGAATGTCCAGTTTCCCGCCTTTTGCCACCAAGGCGTCCACGGTATTCGTCAACTCCCTGAACGCAGCCAGAGTAACGGGCGTCCAGCCGTCGTGGTCCTTTTCGTTGGGATCAGCGCCTTTGTCGAGCAGGAGATTGACGATCTCCGTGAACCCATTCCAAGCCGCCTGATGAAGTGGTGTCCTGCCTTCGAGATTTCTCGCGTGAACGTTGGCCCCATGGGCAATCAGCAGCGCGGCGATGCTCGTCTTCCCGTTGTATGCCGCCCAGTGCAACAGCGTCACGCCGCCCGGCGCAGTGTCGTTGGCGTCTGCGCCGCTGTCCAACAACATCGCAATAATGGGCTCGATTGCGTGGTGTGTAACAGCGACGCGCAGGGGGGTCCAGATGCCCCGGAGTCTGAGTGTCAGATCGGGATGGTATTTCAGAAGTAATTTGACCATATCCGCGTGCTCTTTGTTGATCGCGTAATAGAGCGGCGTCAATCCGTCCGCGTCTTTGGAATCCACCATCGCGCCGTGGTCAAGGAGCGACTGTGCGATGTGGAGATCGTTGTTGTTTGCTGCAAGGTGCAACGGCGTGAGGCTCTGAGTGCCAGTTCCTTCATCAATGTTGGCCCCCTTTGCAATCAGCAGATCGACCACCGCGGCCTTTCTATTCTCAGCAGCCGCCTGGAGCGGTGTGAATCCTGTCCCGTTCACCTTCGCATGGACATCCGCGCCCTTGGCCAGCAACAGGGCTGCCACCTCCTGATAGCCCCCCTCGGCAGCACTGTAGAGTGGCGTGACCCCCACCTTGTCGGCAACATTGACGTTCGCGCCCTTGTCCAACAACAGCTTCACCGCGTTCGCCTGGCCTGCTTGTGATGCGTAATGCAGGGGTGTCCGGCCCAGTTCGTTTGTGGCGTTCAACAAGGACGGATCCGCTTTCAGTGCCGTCGCCAAGGCCGAGACGTCGCCGTGAGTGGCCGACTCCCAGATCGTGTCGGCTCGAACGGTTCCCACGATGCCAAGCAATCCTATCAACAGAAGCATCCGCACATGTGCTTTCATCAATCCAGTTTTCTCCTGACTAGCTGATCTTGGAGCAAATCGACGGCCAATTCGGCCGTCCTGTTTAACGTCCCCTCCTCAACAACCACAAAATCAACGTCATTACCACACTAATGAGCAGGCAAGTAGTCAGGGGAAAGTAGAATTTGAAGTTATCCCGGTCAATCCGAATATCGCCCGGCAGCCGCCCCAACGGGAGATTCATTCTGCCACCTAACCACAGCAATCCGCCCAGGACGGCAAGCGCCAAACCGATGACAATCAACACCTTCCCTATGTCGCTCACTCCCGCGCCCCGTGCTGGCGCAGATACTCGGCGACGTCGGGGACATGGTATTTCACGGCGAGATGCAGCGCCGTCTGACCTTGACGGTCTTTCGCGTTGATGTCTGCCCCCTTGGCCAGCAGCAATTCCACTACGTCTTTGTGATGTCGAACCACAGCCGTGTGCAGCGCCGTCCAACCGCACACGTCCGGTGCGTTGATCGCCGCGCCGTGCGCCAGCAGCACCTCCACCGCGCCTTTGCGCCCGTCAAATGCCGCCAAATGCAGGGGCGTATGATCGCCGCAGTCCTTCGTGTCAACAAGGTCAGGGTGCTTGCTCAACAGATTCGACAGCTTCCCCGCATCGCCTTCCTCCACGGCCGTGTGTGCCGCCGACCAGTCGCCTAGGACCGGGGCAACAACCGACGCCCACAGCATCAACCCTGCGATTACGCGAATCATTTTCATGGGTGAAATTGACCACTTCAATCTAGCGTGTCTGGCGCCTGTTCGCAAACAATTCAGAACTGGCACCCCAAGGTGATCGCCTTCTCCAATTGCCACAGATATTCCCGCTTCGAAATTTCGCGTGCCCCAAACCGGGCCAAATGCGGCGTGATCCATTGCGTGTCCAACAACACAAATCCGTGCTCCCGCAGCCGTTCGACCAACGCCACCAACGCGACTTTTGACGCATCCGTGGCGCGGTGAAACATGCTTTCCCCAAAGAACGCTCCCCCGATATGCACCCCGTACAGGCCTCCCACCAATTTGCCATCCAACCGCGTCTCCACGCTGTGCGCATGGCCCAGATGGTGCAGGACACAGTAACTCTCAATAATCTGCCTGGAAATCCAAGTCCCCTCTTTGCGCTTTGCGCACTCGTGCATCACCGCTTCAAAATCCTCATCGACCGTGATCTCAAATCTCCCCTGCTTCAGCACCCGGCGCAACCCATGCGAAACATGAAATCGCTCATCCAGCGGAATGATCCCACGCGGATCGGGAGAAAACCACCTGAGATGCCCTTGCGGATTCACCGCCATCGGAAAAATCCCCTGACAATAGGCCCCCATCAACAATTTCGGCTCCAGCATGGTTGGAGTTTACCAAATCTCAGTTGTTAAGCGAGGCGCGGTCAGTGACACAGTCGTGACGAATGTCGGGCCGAATGCTAGACTTCCAAGCTGTGCGCTCGTTCCTTCTACGACGGCTGGGGTCGTTCGCTCTGGCGTTATTGGCGGCCAGTCTCGTGATTTTTCTGTTGGTGCGGGCGGTGCCGGGTGATCCGGCGCGATTGCTGTTGAAGAATCCTACCCCTGAGAAAATCGCCGAGATTCGCCAGCGCCTCGGACTGGATCGTCCCCTGCCCGTCCAATACCTGCTCTTCCTGAATAACGTGCTGGGGCATGGTGAGTTCGGCGAATCGGTCGTGACGGGACGCGACGTGCGCGATGATTTGGTGCGGACGTGGCCCGCCACGCTGGAACTGGCCGTCGCGGCTATGGTATTGGCCACGGCAGTGGGGCTCTGGCTCGGTGTGTTTTCGGCACGCAATGCCGGGACGTGGCGCGACGCTCTGGGAACGATGGTGAGCCTGCTCGGGATGAGCGTGCCGGTGTTTTGGCTCGCGTTACTGGCCCTCCTGCTCTTTTCCCTGAAACTGGGCTGGTTCCCGGCGGGTGATCGCATGAGTGTGTCGGTCCCGGGATCCGGGATCGCCTCCCTGCTGGATCAACTTTATCACCTGGCATTGCCGGCGGTGGTGCTGGCAACGATTCCCATGGCGTTCGTCGCGCGCGTGACACGCAGCGCGCTGGTGGAGACCCTCGGCAAGGATTTCATCCGCACCGCGCGGGCGAAAGGCGCGACCGACCGGGTGGTCCTGTACCATCATGCTCTGCGGGCCGCGCTGGTGCCAATTGTCACGATGATCGGAATTGAATTTGCCTATCTCCTGGGTGGGGCCGTGCTGACGGAAACGGTGTTTGCGTGGCCCGGCATCGGTCGATACATCGCCACGGCTGTGCTGGCGCGCGATTACCCGGCGATCCAGGGCGCGCTGCTGGTGCTGGTCGCGTTCGTGATGATCTTCAACTTGATCACAGACCTGGTGCACCGTCTCCTCGACCCCAAATTGAAGGCATGAAACACGCCAACACACTGCTCTGTATCGGGCTGGGCATGATCGCAGTCGTGGCGCTGGCCGCACTGCTCGCGCCCGTCGTCGGACTACACGGGCCGACCAGCCAACCATTTCGCGCCGAAGAATTGGCTGCGCCATCATTGAAACATCTATTGGGTGTCGACAGTGTGGGCCGGGACGTAGTGACGAGAATCCTGTTCGGTGCGCGGGCGACTTTGGAGATTGCACTCGGAGCGACGGCAATCGCGATTCTCACAGGCGTAATGCTGGCATTGGCGGCAGGAATACTCGGCGGGGTGTTTGATGCGGCGGTAACGCACGTTGTGGATTTTCTGCTGGCGTTTCCGTCGATTCTGCTCGGGCTTGTGGCGTTGACCATTTTGCCGCCATCGCCCGGTAGTGTCGCCATCGCGGTTGGAATTGCCGGACTGCCGACGGTGGTGCGACAAATGCGTGCGGCGTTCGTGTCGGAGAGTGCCAAGGATTATGTGCAAGCGGCGAGGGCAACAGGCGCGGGGCGGTTGCGCATCGCAATACGGGAGATCCTGCCGAATTGTTTGGCGTTGCTCCTGGTGCTGACGACGTTGTCGTTCGGCAGTGCCGTGTTGGAAGCAGCGGGGCTGTCATTTCTGGGTTTGTCCGGCCAGCCCGACGTGGCCGAATGGGGCATGATGCTGCGGGAGGAACGCAGCGCGTTTCGTATCGCGCCCTGGCTATGTGTCGCTCCCGGCGTGGCCATTGCGTGGACGGTGCTGGCGTTCAACCTGATCAGTGACGGCTTGCGTCAGCGCGTACGGTGAGTTAGGCTGGCGGCGGTTTTCGGAGGGGTGCCAGAGCGGTTGAACGGGCTGGTCTCGAAAACCAGTATGGGCCTACGGTCCATCGAGGGTTCGAATCCCTCCCCCTCCGCCATCTGAACAAGTTGGGCGTCCGTCTGTTAGACGCGTGTTTTGATAAGAATGAGAAGAATTTTTTCGTGTAGCCCCAAAGCGTCGAACTGGCGACCAAAGAGAAGCAGGCTAAAACAGCCAAGACTGCCAAATCATTACAGCGTCCAGACGGGGCAGCCTAATGGGATCAGTTTATACATAGTACACGGTGAATTGTTCGCTGTGGTTCATGTTCGAGGTCGCCCATCTTCAAGCCGCCCGAGAAGCCGCAGCAAACCATCTAGGATCGTCAGCGGGTGCGGCGGGCAGCCGGGGATGTAGAGATCAACGGGCACGACGCTGTCCGCGCCGTTATGCTGTTCGGGATGATTGATGTACGGGCCGCC
>CAZAQZ010000060.1:0-10718 GCA_964487175.1 uncultured Verrucomicrobiota bacterium
TGACCTGAAGGTCAAAGTGGATGCCATTGACGAACTGGTCCTGATCGAGGGAATGGAAAAGGTCGCGAACCGAATCACTGTTGGGCTGATCCTGGCGGCCTTGATTGTCGGCGCAGCCCTGTTGATGCGAATTGATTCCTCGTTCCGGTTGTTTGGGTATCCGGGTCTTGCGATTCTTTGTTTTATGGGCGCGGGTGGCGGCGGTTTAATCCTGGTCATCACCATTCTGTTGCACGATCGATCTTCGAAGAAATAGGCGCAGGATTACGACCAAGTCCGGCCTTAAATCTTTCCGGGAGGCCAGGGGGATTGTGCGATGCATGCTTTTGGCCTTGCCATTTCGCGAGGAGGAATCTTTAATGTGGATGTTCGTTAAAGGGAGGCCCTTATTATGAAGCGATCGTTCTGGTCTATTGCAGTTTTGTCGACACTGATTTTCGTTTGCGGGTGCGCCACGCACACCACAAGCACATCGACTCCGTCTCAAACCGCCACGTCCAGTTCTGCTCCGCCGCCGCCGCCTGCGGGCAACGCCATTTACACGCCGGCAGTGCCGATGCCGCCGCCAAACGATCAGGCCCCCGCCCCAGCCCAGTAGAATACAAGGACGCGCGTTGCCAATTCAAAGGAGGCAGTCGCAGGCCTTCGTGAAGGGCGTTTTGCCGGGTTGCCTTTACTTTGCGCTGCAGCATTTGCACATGCTGCCAAAGATGGTTTTCAGTCCAGCCAGGATCACGATGATCGGCCAGATGATCCCTGCGGTGTGATAGGTGATGACTTCCAGCGTGCGCAGCAGGAAGGTGAGACCAAACGCGACAACCAGCAGTCCGATCATGTAGTGGCACGGACAGCAGCACTTTGCGTCAGACGGTTTCTCTTCTGTTGTTGGCATGGCTGACTCCTCTCGTGGTGAAAGATGACCTTGCCGAATCCCGTTTCGTGACCAAGCCTATCAATTCTCGTTTCAGCTGGCAAGGATCATGCGTCTCCCCTGACTTCAATCCTTGTCCTCGATCATGATCTCGATCGCAGCCGTGGTGACAGTGCCGGTCCAACACGGATAATCAAAATGGTCATTGTCGTCCCTGGAATTGAAGCTCGTCCGGACTTGCAGCGGACCGGCGCCGAGACCCCGGGGAATCCAAAACGTCTGCGTTTGACGGAAGGCGTCACCGGATCGCAGCATCAGATATTTCTTCCCGACTCCGCCCCGAAACGGGATGCGGGCCGATGCCTGGCCCGTCTTGACTCCGCTGGTCCACGCGAATCCAAGCCAGCGCCCGTCGGAAGAGAGAATGAACGGAACGGGACTGGCGTTCGAGAGCACACAGTCGATGGAAATTGAATCGCCTGGTTTCGCCGTTCTGGATGATGTGACGCAAAAGGCCTGAAGTGGCCCGCTTTGCGTCTGGGTTGCTGCCTTGACCGCGGCCAGCGCAACGAGCAACCCCACTGTCACCAGCAAGCGCACCGCTGCTTTCATCTTCTCCTTCCGCGACCAACCGGGATTAACCATGCCCCAGTTTACCATATCCGACGCCCCGCTCCATGGACCGACGATTTGCAGGGAATCGAAATACGCATCGTGGTCAGAACCACTGCCGGTGTTGATGGCGATTCGCCGGGCCGGCTAGTGCTGACGATTTCTTTCTCTCGTCAATTCCCTGGCTATCTTCTGCCGCAGCTCCAGCAACACGGGCCAGCCGGTGAACCCCCATGCGGCGCGGATTTTGTCGATGAGGAACCGTCTGTAGTGCTCCGTCAGGCACGATTTGTCGTTGCAGAACAACATCAACGTCGGCGGGCGGGATGATTTTTGAAAGGCATAGTAGATCCGGAACCGTTTCCCGTGGACGTACGGCGCCGGGTAGGATTCAAGAGCGCGGATGAGAAGCTTGTTGAGCTGGGGCGTGTCGACGCGTTTGGTCATCTCCTGTTCGACGACGGCAATCTGCTGGAACAACTCATTCACTCCTTTGCCAGTCTTGGCCGAAACAAACATCACCGGCGCCCAATCCAGAAAAAACAATTCACGCCGCAACGCTTCCAGGTATTCCTCGCGAAAACTCTTCGGCTTCTTGCTCCGCGTCGTTTTTAACTTCCTGCTCGCCTCCTCCTGCTCGGCGGCCAGGTCCCATTTATTCACCAGGATGACACAGGCTCGTCCCGCTTCCACGATTTGTCCGCCGATTTTCTTGTCCTGTTTCGTCACGCCGGCGACGGCATCCAACACCAGCACGGCAAGATCGCAATCCTCGATGCTGCGCTCGGCCCGCATCAATCCGAATTGATCCACCGAGGTCCTGATCTTGCTCTTGTGCCGCAATCCCGCGGTATCAATGAGCGTGTACGGCTTCTGATGCAGCGTGAACGGCACGTTCACCGAGTCGCGCGTCGTGCCGGGAATCTCGCTCACGATGCTCCGCTCGCTTTTCAGGATCGAATTGATCAGCGACGATTTCCCCACGTTGGGCCGGCCGACAATCGCGATGCGGGTCGGCCTCTCTGTTTGTTGGCCGGTCGCTGACGGGAGGTTTTTGGTTGCCGCTTCCACCAGCGCATCAACGCCGTAGCCGTGGATGGCGGCGATGGAGAACATTTGTTCAAAGCCCAGCTCCGCAAACTCGTCCGCGCCGCCTGCGCGCCGCTCGTTGTCCACCTTGTTAATCGCCAGAAAAACAGGTTTGCCGCTGGAACGCAGCTTGCGCGCAATTTCGATGTCCAGCGGCGTTACGCCCGCCGTTACGTCCACGACCAACACCAGCGCGCTGGCCATCTCAATGGCAATCTCCGCCTGCCTGCGTGTGGCCCCGGCCATCAGGTCGGCGGTCTTCTCCTCGTCCATGAACGCGATGCCGCCCGTGTCGATCACTTCAAATGTTTTGTCCTGCCACGTCGCCGTCGCGCTGATGCGATCACGCGTCACACCCGGCTCTTCGTGGACAATGGCAATGCGCCGGCCCACGATGCGGTTGAACAGGGCGCTCTTGCCGACGTTGGGCCTGCCGACAATCGCCAGGATGTTTTGTGTGGAATCGCTCATTGCTTAAAGACAAAAACAAACACGGGCCGGGCCTCGCGGCCCGACCCGTGAATTGCTCAAGCCCGTTACAGATTGTAACCCGTTTCGCCGTGCTGCGTCCAGTCCAACCCCTGCTCTTCTTCCTCCGAGGTGACGCGCAATCCCATTGTCGCATCCACCAGCTTCAGCAAAATCCACGTCGCGATCACCGCATAGGCAATCGTCGCCCCCACCGCGGCCGCCTGCCGCACCACCTGGAAGGGATTCCCATAGAGTAGACCGTTGGCCCCGGCTTCGTTCACGGCCACGGTGCAGAACACGCCGGTCAACAACGCCCCGATCGTGCCGCCCACACCGTGCACGCCAAAGGCATCCAGCGTGTCGTCAAAACCGAATTTATTTTTCACCGTCACTCCGTAGTAACAAGCCGCCCCGCCGATCAACCCGATGGTCAGGGCCCCCAGCACGCTCACAAACCCGGCCGCCGGCGTCACCGCCACCAACCCGGCCACGGACCCCGAGATCACGCCCAACAGACTCGGTTTTCCGCGCAGCCGCCATTCCAGCGTCGTCCAGGACAAGGCCGCCGCCGCCGAGGCAACCTGCGTATTCACAAACGCCGTCGCCGCGAGCCCGTTGGCCGCCAGCGCGCTTCCTGCATTGAACCCGAACCACCCGAACCACAACAGACCGCCACCGAGAACGGTCAGTGTCATGTTGTGCGGTTCCATCTTCTTCTCGCCGCGGCGCGTGCCGAGCACCAGCGCGCACACCAGGGCGGAAATGCCCGAACTGACGTGTACGACCGTGCCTCCAGCAAAATCCAGCGCCCCCAGTTTATGCAGCCAGCCGCCCACGTTCCAGACCCAGTGGCAAACCGGGTCGTACACCAGAGTCGCCCACAACAGTGAGAATACCAGCATCGCCGAAAATTTCATCCGCTCGGCCACCGCCCCGAAAATCAGCGCGGGCGTGATGATCGCGAACATCATTTGGAAAACCATGAAGGCCTCATGTGGGATCGTGGCGGCGTAATCGGGATTGGCTGCCGCGCCGACACCGTTCAACCCGATCCAATCCAATCGCCCAATGATGCCACCGACATCCGGCCCGAACGACAACGTGTACCCCCACAACACCCATTGCACGGTGATCAGCCCGAGTAGGATGAAGCTTTGCATGATGGTGGCCAGCACGTTCTTGCGCCGGACCATTCCGCAGTAGAAAAAGGCCAGCCCCGGCGTCATTAACATCACCAGCGCCGCCGACACCAGCACCCAGGCCGTATCGCCGGCGTCGGTTTTGGCCGCCAGAATCAGCGCCGGTGGGGTTGCACCCGGGCGAACGAGCGGTGCCATGGCTGCAAAACAAGGCGAGGACAAAAGTGTTCCGATCATAAATACTCTCTCTAACGGGGGGAAACTGCGCGCGATTCTAGGTGGCTCCTCGCTAAACACAAGCTGATTGTGATAGCTTCATGGCGTGAATGCGAATGCGCGCGAGGTCGCGTTTGATCTGCTCAACCAATGGAAACAGTCGAAAGCGCTTGCCGATGAATTACTTGGCGAAACGCTCGATAAAGTTCAGTTGACAATTCCGGACCGCTCCCTGGTCACGGAATTATTTTATGGATGCCTTCGCAACAAGCTCGCGCTCGACTTCCTGACAATGCAGGTCGCCTCCCATGCGCCGCGCCGGCCGGTGGCGATCATCCTGCACCTCGGTCTGTACCAGATTTTCTTCCTCGACAAAATCCCGGCCCACGCCGCCGTCCATGAAACTGTCGCCCTGGCCAAGCGCCACGCCAGTTCCGCGGAAGCAGGATTTGTGAACGCCGCCCTGCGCCGCGCCTCCAACGAGCGCGAGATCATGCGGGCGAAACTCGATGCTCTCGGCAAAGACGAGCCATGGGTGTTTTATTCACACCCGCGCTGGCTGTTCGAACGCTGGCAAACGCGCTGGGGTAACGAGCAGACAATTGCTCTCTGCGAATGGAACAACACACCTCCATCAATCTTTATCAGGACGAATTCACTAAAATTCACGGGTCAACCGTCGAGCCTCGCGGTGGAACCGGTCTCGTTCCATCCGCTCGCCTGGAAAGTGGTCAACGCAGCCGGCATCTTTCACACAAAATCATGGAAGAACGGTGAGTTCTATGTGCAGGATCCTTCGACGCTCATCGCCGTCGATGTGCTTGATCCGCAACCCGGCGAGCGTGTGCTCGATGTCTGCTCGGCCCCGGGCGGCAAGACCACCTATATCGCCGCGAAGATGCAGAACCGCGGCGAGATCATCGCCGCCGATTCCTCCAATTCACGACTCGGCCTTGTCGGCGAAAACTGCCGGCGCCTGGGTGTGACCATCGTGGCGACGATCGCCTGCGAGGGAACGCGGCTGGACCGCTGCCTGCGCGGCGATCAATTCGACCGCGTCCTCGTCGACGCACCCTGCTCGAACACGGGTGTGTTGCGGCGGCGCGTGGATTTGCGCTGGCGCATCGAGGAAAAGGAAATCGCCCGGCTGGCGGTGCTGCAGTTGCAGTTGCTCGGTGCGGCGGCCGAATTCACAAAACCGGGAGGCGTGCTGGTTTACAGCACGTGCAGCATCGAGCCTGACGAAAACGAGCGCGTCGTCGAGGCGTTCGGCAAATCGCATCCGCAGTTCGCCCTCGAAACGACGCGCTCCACATTTCCGCCGCGCGACGAAGTCGATGGGGCGTTCGTCGCGCGATGGCGGCGTCATTAATCCTTTGGTGGCGGTGCTCCGTCCGGGCCATGGCCGGCGGGACCACCGGGACCTCCCGGACCGCCGCCTCTCCACTGCGGTAAGTTGCTGTCCAGCGTCTTCTTTTGGTCGTCAGTCAGAAAGTCCCGGACCTTGTCCAGGTATTGTTTGCGCAAATCGTTCGCTGGTTTCATCAACTCACGCCTCTGCTGGCGAAGTTCATCCATCTTATCGTGGTCGTTGGCCTGACGGGCCGCTTGCGTCTGTTGTTGGAGGGCATCCAACTGGGCCTGGTGAGCGCTCATCCAGGCATCATGCTCCTTCTTGTAAGCAACATTGAGGGTGTCGTACTGGGTCTTCTGGTCGGCCGTCAACGCCAGTTTGTCCACAATCACCGGCGGCAAAACCGAGTCTCCGGGCCGTATGCCTGTGGGATGTCCGGGAGGTGGCGTGTTTGTGGTTTGCGCCTCCGTCCGCACCGCGGCGAACGGCAGCAGCAAGGCGACTGCGGCAAAGGCGATGAGGGTTCGTTTCATTCTGGTCTCCATTTTGTTGCTGGGTTGGTTGTGGGGTTGCATCAAGGAGGTTCTCAGTTTTTCGGCGGCGGTTCTTCGCCCGGATGTTCGCGACGCCATTTCTCCTCAAGCGACTGTTTGCGGCGATGAAATTCCTCCCGCGCCTTCTGGCGTTCCTGGGGCGTCATCTGCTGCCACTTCTTGAGGTTCTGCTGAAGTTGCTCGCGCTCGGCGGGTGACATGGACAACAGCCGGCCAATCCGTTCGCGAACCATCTTGCGTTGCTCCGGCGGCAGGTCGTGCAACGCGTGATGGAAACGCATCAACGTCATCTTATCTTCTGCGGACAACTGGCCCCAGGCGTCGTTCAACTTTTGTTCGCTCTGCGCCTTGTCCCCGTTGTCACCCGAAATGGAGCCGCCATTCGTCCCGTGCAACACCGGGGGTTCCTGCGCCTTTGACGTGGCGATACTCAAGCTCAGCGCGACTCCGCAGCCCGCGGCCAACAACAAGGCCGCCTTCACAGCTTGTCTTCCCCGTGACTGTTGGGACCGCTCAATTGATCCAATGTGGCAATGACATCAAAATCCTCGTCGAGAACATCGGACTGGTGCACCGAGGCGTACGCCTGGGCGCGACGGGCTTCCTGCCCACGTTGCCATCCATGCCATCCGCCGATCCCCGCAACGATGACAACCGACGCCACCATCGCCCACCGCAGGAGTCGCAGCCGCCACAGACCCGGCGTAATCACCGATGCCGGTTCTTCCAGCCGCCGCAGTGTGCGTTCGACAAACCCAAACGATGGTTCGATGGCTTGGTGACGCGCGAGCACCTGCCACGACGCGGCATACGCCTCCCACTCGCGCCGGCAATCGGCACAAGCAGCCACGTGAGCGTCAAACTGGCGCTGCCCTTCAGGGGCAAGCCGGCCATCGAGCCGCTCGTCAAAACAGGCTCGTATCTGGTTACAACTCATGGTTTCCTCTCTAATTGAACACCAGTTTCCACCAAATGTTTCATCTTAGTAATAGCCTCGCAGGTCATCCTTGAGCGTCAGGCGTGCCCGGTGAAGCAGTGATTTCACCGCGGAAACCGAGCATTTCAGCACTTTGGCAATTTCCTCGTAGGGCAGGCCTTCATACCGGCACAGAATCACCGCGGTACGCTGTTGCTCGGGCAACCGTTCGATGGCCGCGAGGATTCTCGCGTGCAACTCGCGTTCCACCGCCTCGGTCGCTGGATCGGAAGTGCGCACATCGGCGACCTGGACGCCAACACCTTCGGGATCCCGGGGTTCGGTCATTGCCTCGAGCGAATCGGCCGCATGCCGGGCGCGCCGCCGATGCTCGTTCAAGACGGTGTTGTGGACAATGGTGAACAGCCAGGTCGTGAACTTCGCGGTGGGTTTGTAGCGTCCGGCGGAGCGATAGACCTGCACGAACACTCGTTGCGCCAGGTCTTCGGCTTCCCACGCATCGCCGATGCTGCGGTGGATGACGTTGATCACGACGCGCTGATGCCGCTCGACGAGTTCCCGAAATGCATTCTCGTCACCTTCTTTAACGAGCTGCATCAAGGCGACGTCCGATTCACTGGAAGCCATTGACGCAAGCCTAACGCAAGCCATCCCGCACCGCAATACCAGGAACGGTCCGCCGCCGCGTTGCCGATTGACTTTGCCTCCACGCTGTGGTCTAACGTGGGTGAAGTTTGCCGCCACCCCGTTTGGCAACTAGCTCAGGGCTCAGAAGGTTGAATGTGAACACTCCCATAAGATTCTCACTGACTCAAAAAGACATCCCGACAAATTGGTACAATATCCAGGCCGATTTCCCGAAACCGCTGCCTCCTCCGTTGCACCCGGGCACGCATCAGCCCATCAGTCCGCAGGACATGATGGCGATCTTTCCCGAAAACCTCGTTGCGCAGGAAATGAGCGCCGACCGATGGATCGAGATTCCCGAAGAAGTACGCGAGATTTACGCGCTGTGGCGGCCCACGCCGTTGCTGCGCGCGATACGCCTGGAGAAAGCGCTGCAGACACCGGCGCATATCTATTACAAGTACGAAGGCGTCAGCCCCGCCGGCAGCCATAAACCCAACAGCGCCGTCGCCCAGGCGTATTACAACAAAGCCGCCGGCACCAAACGCCTCGCCACCGAGACCGGCGCGGGCCAGTGGGGCGCATCGCTCGCCCTCGCCTGCAAACTTTTCGGGCTCGAGTGCACGGTCTACATGGTCAGGGTCAGCTACGACCAAAAACCGTACCGCAAACTGCAGATGCAAACATGGGGTGCGAACGTTTTCCCCAGTCCCGGCACGCAAACCGAGTACGGCCGCAAAGTCCTCAAGGACGATCCCAATTGCCCCGGCAGCCTCGGCATCGCCATCAGCGAAGCGCTGGAGGACACCGTCCATTCCAAAAACACCAAGTACGCCCTCGGCAGCGTCCTGAACCACGTCTGCATGCACCAAACCGTCATCGGCCAGGAAGCCATCAAACAAATGGAACTCGCCGGCGAGGAACCTGACGTGATCATCGGTTGCGTCGGTGGCGGCAGCAATTTCGCCGGGATCGCCTTCCCGTTCATGCGCAGGAAAATCGTCGAGAAGAAACCGTACCGCATCATCGCCGTCGAACCGAGTTCCTGCGCGTCACTGACGCGGGGCGAGCTGCGCTATGATTTTGGCGACACCGCCATGATGACGCCGTTGTTGTGGATGTACACGCTTGGACACGATTTCATTCCGCCGAAGATCCATGCAGGCGGACTGCGTTATCACGGGATGTCGCCGACTGTCAGCCATGCGTATCATCTCGGATTGACGGAAGCCGTCTCTTACCCGCAATCGAAAGTGTTCGAGGCGGCGGTGTTGTTCGCGCGTACCGAAGGCATCATTCCCGCGCCCGAGCCATCCCACGCCATTCGCGCCGTGATCGACGAAGCGAACAAGGCGCGCGCCGAAGGCAAGAAACGCGTCATCCTGTTCAACCTCTGCGGACATGGCATGCTGGATTTGGCTTCCTACGACGCCTACCTTGCCGGCGCGTTGCGCGACGAGTAATTTCCCGGGAGGAACCCGATTATGCTGATCGTTCACGTCCAAGTTCACGTGAAACAGGACTACGTGGAAGCGTTCCGCGCCGCCACCATCGAGAACGCCCGCAACAGCGTGAAGGAGCCCGGCATCGCCCGTTTCGATGTCGTGCAACAGGCCGATGACCCCACCCGGTTCGTGCTGGTCGAAGTCTATCGCACCCCCGAAGCGCAGGGCCAACACCGAGAAACCGCGCATTACCTGAAATGGCGCGATGCCGTCCAACCCATGATTGCCGAACCCCGCACGAGCGTGAAGTACGTGAATGTCCACGGTCTTGAGTAAATGATCTTCGAATTCGCCACTGCCACGCGGATTGTGTTTGGCGCAGGGAAACTGCGCGAGGTCGGACCGATGGCGCGGGAGCTGGGCAAGCGCGCGTTGGTGGTGACGGGAAAATCCCCGGACCGGGCCAAGGTGTTGCTCGATGCGCTGAAAAGTCAGGGCATTGAGACTGCCACATTCGCGGTCACGGGGGAGCCGACCATCGACGTGGTGAATGAGGCGACGCACCTTGCCAGCGAACAGCACTGCGATCTGGTTGTCGGGTTCGGTGGCGGCAGCGCGCTCGATACGGGCAAAGCCGTCGCCGCGTTGCTCACCAACGGCGGCGATCTGCTGGATTACATGGAAGTCATTGGCAAGGGCCGGCCATTTTCCAAACCATCCATGCCGTACATCGCCATTCCGACCACGGCCGGCACCGGCTCGGAAGTCACACGCAACGCCGTGCTGGAATCGCCGGAACACAAAGTCAAAGTGAGTCTGCGCAGTCCGTTGATGCTGCCCCGCGTGGCGCTGGTAGATCCGGAACTCACTTACGGGTTGCCACGCGATGTCACAGCGAGCGCCGGACTCGACGCGCTTACGCAACTCATCGAAGTGTTCGTGTCCAACCGCGCCAATCCCATGACCGACGCCCTCTGCCGCGAAGGAATCCAGCGCGCCGCCCGTTCGTTGCGCCGCGCGTATGAGAATGGACACGACGCTGCCGCGCGCGAGGACATGGCGCTGGCCGCGATGTTCAGCGGAATCGGGTTGGCCAACGCCGGACTCGGCGCGGTTCACGGATTTGCCGCGCCGGTGGGCGGAATGTTTCACGCGCCGCACGGCGCGGTGTGCGCGACGCTCCTGCCGCACGTGATGGAAACCAATCTGCAGGCGCTGCGGGTTCGCGACCCTCAAGGCAAAGCGCTCCGCCGTTACGAGGAGATCGACCGCCTGGTCGGCACGAACGCCATCATCTGGGTCCGCGAGACCTGCCGGTTGATGAAGATCCCGCCGCTGTCGAGTTACGGTGTGGCACCGGCGGATTTTCCCGCGTTGATCGAAAAAGCCGCCGCCAGCAACAG
>CAZAQZ010000061.1:0-10648 GCA_964487175.1 uncultured Verrucomicrobiota bacterium
GTTATTCGGATGCGGGTCGTTGAGACGCATGAATCAATCCCCTAAGCAACTCATCGTGACGATGGGCGGTGTCATCATCATCGCCGCGCTTTTGTATTGGGTTCACCCGTGGCGGCATTCGCAAAGCCAGGATTCATCGGAACCGGAGTTGCAGTCCCCTCCACAACGGATCATCGGGCAGCGTGTCGTGCCGCAGGGGGACACTGAATCTTATGCGACCACCGTTCGCGAAGTGAATGATTCGTCGAATACCGCTGCTTCATCGGTGCGGAAACTTGCGCCTCCGTCTGCGATGCCGTCGCCGGTGGAAGGGTCAACCGCCGTGGCGGAAGAATCGCTGGCGAAACTGATCCAGATCAATCCCGCTCAAGGGGCCTTGACGCACGAACAGGCAGCACAAATCAATGCGTGGCTGCGCCAATTACGGGAACAAGGGACGGCGGCAGTTCCTGCCATCAGAAAGTTTCTGGAGTCGAATCAGGATGTGAACTTCGATGGGATGGAGGGCGGAAGCCAAGTCGATGTTCCCACACTTCGGTTGGGACTGATCGATGCGCTGCAGCAAATCGGCGGAACGGAGGCCGTGCAGGTGTCGGTGGAGGCGTTGCAGGCCACAACCAACCCGCTGGAGATTGCGGTCCTCGCGCAATCATTGGAGCAACTGGCGCCCGGGCAATACCGCTCGATCGAACTGGCGGCGGCAAGCAATATGTTGCAACTCGCCTCCGCGGGACAGTGGACAGGGGGAGATGTCAGCCCGCTCTTTGAACTGCTGCAACACTACGGGGATGCCACGGTAGTGCCTGTTCTGGAGCAGGCCGCGCCGAAGTGGAATTATTACGCGACGCTCGCGTTGGCCGGGATGCCCAACGGCGTGGGTATCCCTGCCCTCATCGCGCTGGCCCAGGACCCCAACATCAGTTCACTGGGGACCGGCGATTTTGCGTTGCGTCCGCTGGCGCAGGCGGCGTTGCTGTACCCGGAGGCCGGCCAGGCGTTGGTCAACCTGGCCCGTCAGAACCAGATTCCGGCCACGGCCTGGCCGACGGTGATCTCTTCGCTATCGGGAAGCTACATCCAATATGGCAACGGACTGTTCTGCAGCACGGCGTTGCCGATGAGTTCGTCGCCTGCGGAAATCGGCCAGCGTGTCACGTTCCTCAATCAGATGCTGGCCGCGACCTCGGATGCACCAGCCCGCCAATTAATGCAAGGCGCCATCACTTCCCTGGCCGGCAAGCTCCCCCCGTAAACTTCGTCACTTTCTGTGGACCTCTTGGCGCGTGGTGAGTCATACCCACAACTGCCGGTCCAGCGAACGGTACTGGATGGCTTCGGAAATGTGCTGTGATTGAATGTTCTGCTGGCGATCCAAGTCGGCAATCGTGCGCGACACTTTCAGGATGCGGTCGTAGGCGCGGGCGCTCAGGTTCAACTCGGTCATCGCCATCTTCAACAGCTCCTGCGATTCCTCATCGAGAACGCAATGTTCCTTGATGTCCTTCGGCGCCATCCGCGCATTGCAGTTCAGTCCATCGCGTCCGGCGAACCGCTTGCGCTGCGTCGTGCGCGCGTCTTCCACGCGGGCGCGAATCGCATCCGAGGGCTCACCCGTCGTATCGCCGGCCATTTCCTTGTACTTGACCGCCGGTACCTCGACATGAATATCGATGCGGTCCAGCAACGGCCCGGAGATTTTATTGCGGTATCGCTGGATCATCGACGGCGAACAGCGGCACTCTCGTTTCGGATCACCATAGAATCCACACGGACACGGATTCATCGCGGCCACCATCATAAACCCTGCGGGAAACGTCATGGTACCGGCGGCGCGCGAGATCACCACGCGGCTTTCTTCGAGTGGTTCGCGCAATGCTTCCAGCACGTCGCGATGAAATTCAGGAAGTTCGTCCAGAAACAGCACGCCGTTGTGCGCCAGGCTCACTTCGCCCGGCGTCAAGTTCGCCGTCCCGCCGAGCAGACCGGCATTGCTGGTGGTGTGATGAGGCGACCGGAACGGCCGCGTCGCCACCAATGCCTGTCCTTTTGGCAACAGCCCCATGATGCTGTGAATCTTCGTCGTTTCCAGCGCTTCTTCCAGCGTGGTCTGCGGCATGATCGTCGGCAGGCGCTTGGCGAGCAGCGTCTTGCCGCTGCCCGGCGGCCCGATCATCAGAATGTTGTGGCCGCCCGCCGCTGCGACCTCCACCGCGCGCTTGACGTGTTCCTGCCCCTTCACATCGACAAAATCAATGTCGTACCGGCGCTGGTTCTGAAAAATCTGGGCGGGATCCTCATGCACCGGCTCGATCTCGTGCTTGCCGGAAACAAACTCGGCCACTTCGCGCAACGTGCGCGCCGGATATACGTCGATCCCCTGCACCACCGCCGCCTCGGGTGCGTTGTCCACCGGCACAATCAGACCGCGCTTTCCTTCGGCGCGGGCGCACAACGCGATGGGCAACACGCCGTTGACGCTGCGCACTTCGCCGCTGAGGGCCAGTTCGCCCACGATGGTAAACTCATCGAGATGCGGCGCGACGATTTGTTCGTTGACCGCAAGAATCCCGATGGCAATGGGCAAATCGAAGCTCGGCCCCTCCTTCTTCACGTCGGCGGGGGCGAGATTGATCGTGGTGCGGCCCAGGACGTATTTGAAGCCGCTGTTTTCGATGGCCGTCTTGACGCGGTCGCGCGATTCCTTCACCGCCGCGTCGGGCAGCCCGACGATAATGACCACCGGCTGGCCCCAACCGGAGTTGACCTCGATCTCAATGGGATAAGAATCAATACCCAGAACCGCCGCGGAATGAACTTTCGCGAGCATGCCCGTTGTTGTAACGGAAACATCCTTATAAGTCGAATGCGTTTTGCTGGCAGGAGGACGCTTGCGCGAAAGCTATCTCCATTTCAGAGTGCTCCCGTCACGACAGCAGCGGGCGGTTTAGTTCATCTGGCCATGAACGCGGGTTGATTACCGCAGCTCCCGGATGGCGAGGAAGCACGGAATTCTCTTCGCGGCGAATACGGCGTCCTTGTCGTGGTGCTTGATCATCTCCCAGATATCCGAGAATTTGAAGTCCGCCAGCGTATAACCGCATTCCTCCACGTTGTAGCCGGGCGCATTCCATCGGTCTTGGACAGTTTGCGACAAAAGCAGGATGGGATGCCGTTCCAGTTCCTCCGGCGCGGAAGTGGCTGGCAGGTTTCGCCCGTCGATACGGCCTCCCGACAACACCTTGATGTTGCTCAGCGTGAAGCGTTCGAGTCCCACACCCGTGACCGGTTTCCCCTGCAATTCGAGATGCAGCAACCGGTCAGTCATTGCCGGAGCCGGCGAGACATCAAAGACAGGTCGCACAAAAATGTCCTGCACGGACAATATCAGGAACAGCGACAGGCCGAGCGCGATCAGCGCGTACCGATAATCGTTCTGGCGTGAGATCGCGTACAATCCCACGCTGACAGAAAGCGCCAAACCCCCTCCAATCAAGACCCTCGCACTAATGGACACGCCGACCACTATGAGGACGATCCCGTACACCGCACCGATCAACAGGAGCGGTCCGAACGTCTTTCGAATGACTCGCAAGGTACGACCCTCCTGCAAGACCCTCGCCAGCAGCGATGAAACCACAGCGGATAACAAAGGATAAGTAGGAAGCATGTAACGGCCTCGCGTGAGATTCGCCGCCGAAAAGACGAACAGGAACACCAGGAACCATCCGCCAGCGAAACCACAGGTATCTTTGTGCTCCTGAAAGAATCGCCTCGCGATTTTCGCATCCAGACACAGGGCCACCGGCACCAGCCCGGACCACGGGAGAAATTGCGCCGCCGTCATCCGCAAATATGACCAGCAATTGGCGAAGAACGCGAATCTGCCGCCATTAAGCCGACTGCCCACCTGATCCTCGAAAAAGCCCTTCAGGGCAGCGTCGCCGTATTTGCAGTAAGCCGCTACAAACCAGAATAACGCGATCAGCACGCCCGCCGCCATGCTCCTGGCATCGAGCAAATCACGCAGTCCGACACTCCGACGCAATTGCAGGCGGCAGAAAAGGAAGGCGTAGATGATCGGAAGAAACCCCAACAATCCCTTCGTCTGGACAGCGAGCGCGGCCCCGATGTAGGCAAACATATAGTTGAGCACAGTCTTGTTGCGATTGAAAAGAATGTCCATGAACCCATACAGGCTGACCGAGATGAAGAGACATTGAAGAATGTCCGGGGTCGAGCGCACGGACGAACTGAACAGATGGAAATTCGATAAGATGACGACCGCAGCGATCAGTGCGTCGTCCGCGCGATGGAAGAGCATCAGAGACGTTTTGTATGTGAGCCAGATCAGCAGACATCCCGCGATCAGAAATGGCAGCCGTGAAGACAGGAAACTGATGCCAAACACCTTGTAACTGGCCGCCACCACCCAGTACGTCAGGATCGGCTTGTTGAAATGCGGCAGCCCGTCGTCGGTCGCATAATACGGCGTGAGGTAGTCGCCCTTCTGGACCATTCGCATGGCCCCATCCGTGTAATAGTGTTCATCGCCAAAGTATCGCGAGCCGGCGACCACCAGCGGGAGCAGTGTCAAAAAAAAGACGGCGATAAGGACTGCCACACCCCACCCGCTGAAGTATCTCGCACCTCCAAACTCGATCACCTTCTTCGCTGGTGAACCGACAATGTGGGCCTGGACCTCTTTCTTTGATGTCGTCATCCGTCTGACTGTTCAGTTTGTTCCGTATGCTCAATCGCTTCCACATCTGTCAGCAGTTTGCGGTCGGTGGTGACCCTGATCCCGACGTACCCTGGCTGCGAGATTCGGCGGAACTACAAATAAGCAGCATCCCCAGGTGCGAGATTGATCGTGGCGCGACCCCTGACATGGCAGTTCTTGTAGCGGAAACATCCCCCCAAGTCGAATGCGTTTTGCCGGCAGGAAAATGATTACGCACGAACAGCCGGGATGCCAGGGGATTCGCCGGCCCGAATATGGCGGTAGCAACACTTGATCGTCCGCATCTGGCCCAGTCAGGCGAAATAGATGTCCTACGGGCCAACGACCTGTAATGAATTGAAGAACGCGTCGTAATCGGAGCCGGTGCCGGCGTTGAGGTTGTAAATGGCGAGGCTGTCCACCGTGCCGTTGACAGTTCCCCCCAACGTGCCGCTGAAGATGTTCGTCGCACCACTGGCGTTATTGATCGTCGCCAACGTATAGGCATTCGTCCCGGTCAGCGTGAATTTCAACCGCAACCCGGTTCCCGTGAACGGCACGCCGATGTTCTGCTGTCCCCCGTTGTCCACGACCTTGTAGCTGTCGACCGAATCGGATCCAATGTACTTGAACTCGAAGCGGGCCCCGTTGTTGTAATCGCTCGGGCTGCTGGAAGCGTTGCCGGTTCGCAGTACAAATCCGACCGTGCTGCTTCCGCTGATGTATCCGTTGTCCATGTTGATCAGGAATGACTGGCCGACCTGGAGCGATCCGTTGGCAAATGCGCGGTAGGCTGCCGCGTTGTTGCCGCTGTTGGCATAGATGCCCCAGGAGTAACCGTTCGCGTCGATCCCCGGCGCCGAATCACCGGCGTTGCCCGTGGATGAACCGAGGAAGAAGCCGTTGAGTGATGGATTCAGCGGAGCCGTATCCGTGAGCACCCAGGGACCAAATCCGAAGCCGGTGTTGCTTCCGTTGGTCCATCCACCGCCGTAGGCGGTTTGAAATGCGTTGTCAGCAGCCAACGGGGCGGTCGTCTTCACCCGGTAGAACCGTGACGGTGCATTGGTCGCACCGCCCGCATCCAGGTAATTGGTTGTCACAAGACCGCTGACACCGCCCACATTGATTGCCGGGCTGAGGTTGGCGAAGTTGTTGGAGTAACCGCCGTTTGCTGAGCCGCCGGTCACCTGCACCACGTTGATCGATCCAGCCGGCACCTGCCATGTCACCAATAGATCGTTGCTCTGTTTCGTGATGCCGGTGATCCGGAAAACGGAAGCGGGCATAATGAACGACACGGGATCCGAGCTAATGCCGTTGGCCACGACAACCAGCGAATACGTCCCCGCAGACAGACCCGCGGGCACGGTGAATTGCGTGGTCACAGGAGTATTGCCGGTCATCACGCCGGTGCTGCTCCAGTTATAGGTGCGCGCATAATAAACTCTGCCAGCGGCATCGGTCATCCGGATGATCGGGTAATTGCTGTCCATCTGCGCGTCATCACCGTAAGCGGCGCCTGCGCAAATTCCGTTCAGCAGCGTGCCCGTCAGAAGATAGGAGCCGTCCGTGTTCTGGGTGATGCTGCCGATTGTCGGTTTCCCGGCTGCCAGCGGTGAACCGGACGGTTGGTAGACGTAAAGTTGGCTGTTGTACGCCGCAAACAAAACGGTGCCGTCCGGCAGATCGAGCATTCTGGTTGCGTACGGTAACATGTCATAAGTGGCCCCTGTCGGACCGTTCACCGAAGTGAATGAGTTTGCGACCGGGTCATATTCATAGAAACTTGTCGGTCCATCGTATGTCTGGGCCGGACCGAGCGCGCAAAGAATCCTGCCGTTGACCATCATGGCCGCTGGCGCATCAGGTGCCCCCAGTCCAGCCGGAATATCAGGTCCGGCTGCCCATGTGCCCGGACTGGCGGACCCGGAAGGGGCGTAAATCGCGGTGTGGCCCGTGCCACCCAGATAGAAGGCCTGTCCGTCCGGCAACAGCAAGCCCGCTCCCAATTCGTCGTTCGTATCATACAAATACACCGGCACAATCCCGTCGTCGACCCACTGGTTCAAGGAAGGGATATATCGTTCCGAGTTGGCGCCGAATGGATCCACCGTGAGGATACTGTTGTCAGGAAGTTTGACCCAGGATGCTTCATCCTGGTCGCCCCCTCGAACGAGCTGCGGCCCAGCCAACCACGTATTTGAGGTTGGATTGTAAAAGATGGTGCTGCCGTACGGGCTGGGATAGACAGGCGCGATCATCACGTTGCCATTGGACAGAATCACGGAGATCGAGTCATAAAACAACTGTCCCGAGGGCGGAGCCAGCGTCCAGGTATTGCTCAACGGATCGTACACCTCCGCTGTGTTTGTGCCGGTGCCGTATTCACCACCCGCGACGAACACTCTCCCGTCGCGAAGGACATCCGACGAATAATAAAGCCGTGTATCGTGCATCGGGGTAAGAGTCGACCAGATTCCGTTCACGTAGCTGCCGTGAATATCGGGCATCAGCCGATACCAAATATTGGATTCGTTGTTCTGCGCCATGACCGAGCCATCGGACAGTAAGAGCATCGTCTCGACCCCGTTGGGAGCGTTTTTGGCCACCGGCGTCCAGGTCCCCGCAGCCATCGTCTGACGCGGGGCGAATAGGCACACCAAGAGCGAAAGGAGAATCAGCCGATGGGGGTAGGCATTGTTGAAGAAATGGCGGGAACACGCACCACGAAAGGAATCATCCGCTGCGATTCCACCGCGCCCTCGCAAAAACCGCAGCCCATAACACTCCATCACCAGTTACTTCTCCTCGCCAATGAGACAATTCTTGTACCTCAACAACCCGTCCCGGTCAATAAAACTCTGCGTTACAGGGCCGTTATCTGCTTACTCCGCACTTCAAATCCGAACACCGCGAGAGGTTTCAGTAAATAAATGGCTCGCTCAAATCAAAGGCGTTCTTGATGAGGCGGATATCGTTCGGCTTCTTTGAGTCTACCGGCATGACCACTTCCACAATGTCAAACCGGAACCTGATCTGCGGGTTGCCAAGCATGCGCAGGTAATCGAGCGCGCCCTTGGTAAGATTGCGCTGTTTCTCGCGCTCGACCGCTTCACTGGGAGCCCCGAAGTCCTCGCTCTTGCGGGTCTTGACCTCGACAAACACCAGCCAGTCCTTGTGGCGGCAAACGATGTCGATCTCCGATTTTCCGCTGCGGAAGTTGCGCAGCAAAACCTTGTACCCCTGCCGCCGCAGGTATTTCGCCGCCGCCTTCTCGCCCCGCGCGCCCATGATCTGCCGGGGCGTTGCATTTGTCGGCCGCTTGAACCAATTGAACAGCATGGCGTCGAACCTGCGCTTCCCAAAACTCCGCTACATGACAGCAAACTCGGCCTGGACCGGCTCGATAATTTCGCGGACTGGGGCAAATGACTTGCGGTGGACCGGCGATGGGCCATACTTCTCCAGCGCGGCCACGTGTTCAGGCGTCCCGTAGCCCTTGTGTTGCGCGAAGTTGTACTGGGGATATTGTTCGTGCAGTGCCACCATCATGCGGTCGCGCGTCACCTTGGCAACCACGCTCGCACCGGCAATGGAGAAACTTTTACAATCGCCCTTGACGATCGCGGTCGTCTTGTTGACGCCGATCAGCGGGACGGGCAATCCATCGACAAGGACGTGATCAGGTCGGACATCCAGCGCATCCAGCGCAAGTTGCATCGCCCGCCACGTCGCGCGCAGGATATTGTAGTGATCAATGACCTCCACCTCCGAGACGCCAATGGCCCAGTGGATGTCTGGATTCGCCGTCAATTCGGCGTAGATTTCCTCGCGCTGTTCCGAGGTAAGTTGCTTGGAATCGTTGAGGGTTTTGTGGCGGAACTTCTGCGGCAGGATCATCGCCCCTGCCACCACTGGCCCGGCCAGCGGTCCGCGTCCCGCCTCGTCAATCCCTGCGACCACGTTGGCTCCGTTCTTGTACGCTTTGCGTTCGTAACGGAGCATGCGCGCGTCGCGGGTTGGCTGGGTTAACCTTCCTCGACCTTGGTGGCCGTCTTGCCAATGCGCTTGCGCAGATAGTACAGCTTGGCGCGCCGCGCCTTGCCTTCGCGTTCGACTTCGATCTTTTGGATAAAGGGCGAGTGGACCGGGTACACGCGCTCGACGCCTTCGCCGTAGCTGATGCGCCGCACCGTGAACGTCTGGGCGATTCCTTTGCCCTGCCGGTTGATCACGATCCCCGAAAAAACCTGGACGCGTTCGCGGTCGCCTTCCTTGATGCGGCTGTGCACCCGGACGGTGTCGCCGACCTTGAACGACACGAGGTCCGTCCGCATGTTATCTTTTTCAAGCTTCTCAATTATATTCATGTCCTGCTCCTTCTCGCTACCCAAGCAAATCGGGTCTTCGCTCTTTCGTCCGCTTGCGCGCCTGCTCGGCCCGCCACTGGGCCACCGCCTCGTGGTTGCCCGATAATAACACCTCGGGCACGCTCATGCCGCGAAATTCCGGCGGACGCGTGTACTGCGGGCCTTCCAGCAATCCGGCGGCAAACGAATCGTCGCCGGCACTCTGTTCGTCGCCCAGCACGCCCGGGATCAACCTCACCACCGCGTCCACCACCACCGCCGCGGCCAGCGCGCCGTTGGTCAGCACGTAATCGCCGATGCTGACTTCCTCGTGCACCAAGGCTTCCCGCACTCGTTCATCCACGCCCTCGTAATGGCCGCAGAGTATGACCAAATGCGCCTTCTTTGCAAACTCTCTCGCACGCTGTTGCGTGAAGGGTGCGCCCTGCGGCGTCATCAACACCACGCACGAATCCGCGCGCCTCAACGTTTCCACTGCTTCAAAGATCGGTTCGGGCTTCATCAACATCCCCGGCCCGCCGCCGTACGGCTTGTCGTCCACCACCCGATGTTTATCATGCGTGTAATCACGCAGGTTGTGGACTCGAATCTGCACCAATCCGCCGTCGCGAGCGCGCTTCAAAATGCTCTCGTCCAGCGGCCCTTCAAAAATCCGGGGGAACAACGTAAGGATGTCGAACTCCATCCGTCGCGTCCACTGCCGCTAGGGCTGTTGCGGCTCTTGCTGCTCTTGCTGATCTTGCGGGCCGCCCTCTTCGTGTTCGGGCTCGCTTGACCGCTGCCGTCCGCCCTCCGGCTCGATGATCTCCAGCATGGCGCGTTTGCCGCCCTTGGCCGCCGCGCTCGTCAGCAACGTGCGGATGGCCGTGATGGTCCGGCCGCTCTTGCCGATGACTTTGCCAATATCCGACGGATTCAGGTGCAACTCGAAAACGACGACGCGCTCGCCGTCCACTTCCTTCACTTCCACCTGCTCGGGATGATCGACCAGCGCCTTGGTCACGTACTCGATAAACGCTTTCATGGTGCTCCAATCCAACGGCCCTCACCTGCGGCGCGTGCGACCGTTGCCGAAGTGGTTATCAGGCCGGCTTGGCCGTGGCTGTGGCTGTGGCCGTGGCCGTGGCTGTCGCCTTTTCAGCCTTTTCCGCCTTCTTCAAAATGCTGCGCACGGTGTCGCTGGGTTGCGCGCCTTTTCCAACCCAATGGCGCGCCCGTTCCAGGTCCACCTTGAAATTGATGTCCGCCTTTTTCGGGTCGTAGGTCCCGATGTTCTCGATAAACCGCCCGTCACGCGGGCTGCGGCCGTCCGCCACCACAATGCGGTAGCACGGCACATTCTTTGTTCCAACCCGGCGCAATCTGATTTTAACTGCCACGTTCGTGTCTCTCCTGTGCTAGCGGGCAAACTTCGGCAGCGCGCCCTTGCGCGTCATCATCTTCTGCATCTTGCCCATCTCTTTCATCATCTTCTTCATCATCCCGAATTGCTTCAGCAAATCGTTCACCTCAGCCACGTTGGTCCCGCTGCCGCGTGCGATGCGCGTGCGACGGC
>CAZAQZ010000062.1:0-10518 GCA_964487175.1 uncultured Verrucomicrobiota bacterium
GCTGAATTAACTGAGATTCGTGGCCGGTTCAATTCGCTCACCCCGCGCGAAACAGAGGTTCTTAACCTGGTCGTCGCTGGCCTTCTCAATAAGCAAATCGCCGATAAGCTTGGAACAAGCGAACTAACCGTGAAAACTCACCGCGCTCGTGTGATGGAGAAGACGGCCGCCGACTCATTGGCACATCTCGTTCGTATGACGGAGCGGCTCAAAGCAGTTCAGAAGTAGGCATTCGTGTCCTCCTAAAGCAGGATGGTTTTTCCTCTCGGAGATTGTTAGGCTTCGATCTGCGGGACATTGCATCCGCCAGATTGGAATCTTCCTTGATCTCACCTCGGCCCAACTTCGACAAGATCGCGATCGTTGACGATGATGAACCTCTTCGCGAAGCGTTGGGCAGCGTTTTGAGGGCTGCGGGTTTTCGCGCAGCCGGTTTTCCCAGCGCCGAAGAGTTTCTAGAGTCGGACGGCTGGCAAGACACCCGTTGCCTGATCCTCGATGTGCGGCTGCCGGGGATGAGTGGAATCGAGTTACAGCATAAGTTAGCCGATGCGAACAACGCAATCCCCATCATCTTCGTAACAGGCCACGGCGATCCTTCTCTTCGCGGTTTGTTGATGGAAGCGGGAGCTTGCGCCTTCTTTAACAAACCTGTACGCAGTGACGCGTTGCTCAGAGAGATTTACGCGGCACTTAGAAAACACTCGTCGAACTGACACGGTGAAAGGCTGCTGAGGAGGTCGATCATGCTCTCAGGAAAGACAAACGAGATAAATGCGATCGTCCATGGTCTAGCGTCGAGAGATACCATTTCTCGCACCGCCGGCACTTTGGACGCAATTGTAGGGGAGAGCCTCGCATTGAATGCAGTGATGCAGCAGGTCCATCTGGTTGCCCCAACCGATTCTACCGTGCTCATCCTGGGCGAGACCGGGACGGGCAAAGAGCTGATCGCGCGCGCGATTCATGCGCGCTCACAGCGCGCCGCAGGGCCTTTTATCAAGGTTAATTGCGCCGCGATACCGCCATCGCTCATTGCCACGGAACTATTTGGGCACGAAAAAGGCGCCTTCACCGGGGCCATGCAACGGCGGCTCGGTCGCTTTGAGGCAGCCGATCGAGGAACGATCTTTCTCGATGAAGTGGGTGAACTTCCCCTCGAAACCCAGATCACCCTGCTCCGCGTACTTCAGGAACGCGAATTTGAACGTGTGGGGAGCAGTCATCCTGTTTCCGTGGATGTGCGCATTGTAGCCGCGACAAACCGGGACTTGAAGACTGCGATCAGTGCGGGAGCATTTCGGCAGGATGTGTTCTACCGCCTTAACGTGTTTCCAATCCGGCTTCCTGCGCTGCGGGAAAGAGCCACCGATATTCCCCTTCTCACCGAGTACCTCGTGGATCGCTTTGCTAAGAAGACCGGCAAACAATTCAAGCAGATTGCGAAGGATTCGCTTCAGTTGCTTCAGACCTACCCATGGCCGGGCAACATCCGCGAGTTGCAGAATGTGCTGGAGAGGGCGGTCATTGTCTCCGAGGGCGACACGCTGACAGTCGACGCAACCTGGATCCAGAGCGACGCATCGCCGGTTTCCATCCCCATGGACCGCCTCTCGGCCACGCTGGCAGCGACAGAGAAGGAACTCATCGAAGCAGCATTAGCCGAATCGCGCGGCCGTATCTCCGGTCCCCTTGGAGCGGCCGCTAAACTCGGCATTCCACGCCAGACCCTGGATTCAAAGATCGCGAACTTGCAGATCAGCAAGAATCAATTCCGGGCACAGGCCGCGACATAGGGTCTGTTGAGTTGGCCTGGTTCGATTGCCTCGTCCTGAGTTATTTAACTGCGAGCAATTGTTGATAGGTGCCGCTGCCAAGCGGCATTCGTCTCACTTTGAATACCCTCCTCGCGGCTCGGTGTCGCACCTTCTCCACCCCATCCCTACAAAAGCCGTCAATCTGAATGCGCCCCTCGCACCTGCGCGCATACAAGTGACGCTCGCGTCTGCTGATCTATTTCTCTATCGGACCTTGTTTGTGGCCGAGAAATGCCGAATCTTCGGCATTGATGATATCTCGTCAACTTACACAATCGATAAGTCCATATAACTCCGTTAAATCGAAATGGTACTTAGCGTGCTAAGTAGTGAGCGTAACAACTTGATCGGCAATCGATGGGAGGCGATGAGATGAACAACGGATCAGAGATCGGCACAGGCCAGCCAGCGGTGGCGAGACGCAGCGTGCCCGATCCGCGTTTGCAGCCAGCTTCATATCAGACGGCCCTTCCAGCCTTGGAACCCGTGCCGATGGAGTGGGACGAGGGACCGGTTCTCAATCTTGACGAACGGCAGCGCACTCGGGAGCGCATCGCGAGCCTGGAAATCATCATCGCGATCCTCGTCGAGAAGAACGAACGGATGCGTCAGCAGTTGGCGCAGTACACGAATTAGCCAGACGCGGAAAGAAGGGGCGCAAACGATGTTCAAGACCAAAAAAAGTGATGGCAACAAAGCCGGCAGGCCAAACGGGATCGGAAGCATGTTCTCGGACATCAAGCCGCTGTGGAGACGGCTTGAGTGGACGCTGCTCTTTGCCGGCATTGCGCTTGTTGTGGGCGTGGGAGCGGCTCAAATCGATAGCTATCTGAGTTCGCGTGCTGCGCTCAAATTCTTCGCCCATCTTGACGAGCCCGCCGGCCCGATCGAAGCGGAGCAGGCTTCGACAGACGCAGAGAATGCGCACGAGCCGGTGTTTGAGGAGCCGGATTTCAGCAATTGGTCGGAAGGACGCATCCGCGCTTATCGGTCCGCAACCACGGATCAATCCGGCACCGCTCTCGGCGTGCTTGAAATCCCTTCGCTGAGCGTCGCCGCACCGCTTCTGGAGGGTACCGACGCGCTCACCCTGAATCGTGGAGTGGGCCGGATTGCGGGTACAGCACGGCCAGGTGAGGACGGCAACGTCGGCGTCGCCGGCCATCGAGATAGCTTCTTTCGTCGGCTAAAGGACATCAAGACCGGCGACGTAATTCAACTGAAACGGCGCGAGGGACTCGATACCTACACCGTCGAGCGGATACAGATCGTATCTCCGCGAGATGTCGGCGTCCTCAGCGAGCAACGCGCGCCCTCGCTGACATTGGTGACTTGCTACCCGTTCTACTTCATCGGGAGCGCACCGCAGAGATTTGTTGTAACCGCTTTTCTTACCCAGCACACGCCTGTCGGATCGATGGCATCCACGACCCGATAATCCATCAACCAAGCAGCCAACCAAAAGGAGAAGAACTATGAATCACGCAAACAACAACACCCGGTTCACGAAGAGACTAGCTCTCGGCGCGCTCGCATTCGGCATTGGAGTTGCCAGCACCTGGGCGCAGGACACAACCACCACTGCAGTCCGCCGCGGCGATCCGACCTTGGAGACCAAGGTGAAGAACGCCGAGATCGTTTACGTCGAAGGCAACGATCTTGTGCTCAAGCTGAACAACGGCAAGGTTGAACACCTGATCGTTCCTTCCGACGAGAAGTTCACGATCGACGGCAAGGAATTTACAGTGAACGAGCTGAAAGCAGGCACCAAGCTTACGCAGACGATCACCACAACAACCACGCCTCGCAATGTGAACACCGTCAGAACGTTGAAGGGCAAAGTGTGGCATGTCAATGCTCCCGGCTCGGTCATCGTGTCTCTGCCGGACCACACGAATCAGCTTTACAAAGTACCTTCTCACGCCACGTTCACCGTCAACGGTCAGAAGAAAACCGTCTTCGACCTGAAGAAGGGCATGAAGTTTGAGGCTACGATCGTCACCGATGAGCCGCAGACTGTCGTCGAGTACAGCAAGTCGACTGTAGGCGCAGCTCCAATCCCGGTTACGCCGCCGCTGCTCGGTGTGCTGCTCTTCCAAAAGGCAACACCGCCGCCTACTGAAGTGGCGTCGAACGTCACCACGGAACAAGTGGATAGGTTGCCCAACACCGCAAGCCCCATGCCCATCTTTGGCTTGCTCGGCCTGCTGAGCATCGCATCGTCGCTTGGCCTCGGAGCGGTTCGCAAGTTCGCACAAGTCAAGGCCTGATGCCCTCGGATGACCTGTCCGGATCAACGAGCCGGACAGGCTGCCAGGGCTAGACGGACCAACGCCAACCATTCAACCGAGGAGCGAGCCGCCCGCAACGGCGGAGAGCGCTCCATAGCAAAGGAGAGAGATGAAACTTCAATGGAGAAAACCCCTCTATGGTCTGGTTGCAGCCAGCATCGTCGGCACCGCAATCGGATCCTACGCAGCCGAGCCCGCGGCAAGCACAACTGTCCCGGTCACCATGACCGTGACCGCGACGGTTGCCGGCAGCAAACGGATGCCCGAGATCAACCGCAACGACATTATCGTCAAGCAGGGAAAGAATCGCCTCAATGTCACCGAGTGGATTCCTGCCCAGGGTGATCGAGCAGGGCTCGAATTATTCATTCTGGTCGACGATACCGCCGAGTCGCGTCTTAGCTTGCAATACGACGACCTGCGCGGTTTTATCAAGGATCAGCCTCCGAGCACTCTCATTGGAGTCGGGTACATGCGAAATGGCACCGTCCAAATCGCACAGGACCTGACTACCGATCGTGTGTTGACGGCGAATGCTCTGCGGCTTCCTTTTGGACACCCTGCGGCATTTGCGAGCCCGTACCTGTCGGTCGTTGACTTGATGAAGCGGTGGCCGGTCGACCAGAACCGCCGCGAAGTCATCATGTTCACAGACGGAGTCGGCCGCGAACATCACCTCGGCTGGCACAGAGGTTATCGGCTCGACGTAAACGTCAACACTGCAACGGAAGTAGCTCAGAGAACCGGCACGAACATCTTCTCCATCTACACGCCAAGCTCGGCTTTCCACCACCACAGCTACCGGGCTGGAATGAATGGACAGATGAATCTAACCCGGCTCTCCGAAAACACCGGCGGCGCATCCTTCTACCTTGGACTGCACAGCCCGGTGAGCATCCAGCCGTACCTCGCACAGTTGCAGACGGCGTTCAACAATCAGTATCTTCTTAGCTTTTCGGCGATGTCGGGCAAACGGTCCGGGCTGCAGTCGATCAGCCTGAGCACGGAAGTAGCAGGTGTTGACCTGTCCGCGCACAATGCGGTCTGGGTTGCAGGAGGGAAATAACCACCTTGTCCCGAATGCTCTGGTGCTGGCTCTGAACGCACCCTCGCCATCTGCGAGATGTCTCTTCGGAGCCAGTCATATTTGCGTAAGCCCGAACCAATTCAGATTCGAAAGAATCCGGCCGAACCATCGAGTAGTGCCAATCAGGAGATCCGTCATGCAGGCCAGCGACATTCATCATTTCGAGCTTCTCCTTCTCTTCATCATGACCCTCGTCCTCGCGCTCGCCGTGTTGGCGCGTCGTTTTGAGCTTCCGTACCCGATTGTGCTGGTCGCCGGCGGCCTTGGAGTGTCGCTTCTGCCCAATGTTCCACGCGTGGAGTTGAATCCGGACATCATCTTCCTTGTTCTGCTGCCACCGCTTCTATTCGGCGCAGCCTTTCATACTTCTTGGCGCAACTTCCGCGCGAATATCGCCAAGATATCGACGATGGCGTTTGGCCTGGTCGGTTTTACCGCAGTTGCCGTCTCCTTCCTTGCCGGACGATTCATACCTGGTTTCGATCCTCGGGTCGGCTTCGTGCTTGGCGCCCTGGTGGCGAGTACCGATCCGATTGCGGCGACTGCCATCGCGAAACGAATGCACCTGCCGCGGCGAATTGTCGACGTGCTCGAAGGGGAGAGTCTTATCAACGATGCGACCTCATTGGTCGCTCTTGAATTCTCCGTCGGCATGCTGGTCAGCGACACTGTCCCCACGGTGAGCCAGGGAGTACTGCGCCTCATCTTCCTGTCTTGCGGCGGCATGGTCATCGGCCTAATCGCGGGATGGCTCATTCGGCGATTCCAGTTGCATCTGACGGATGCGCCGGTCGAGATTACCCTGACCCTCGTTGCACCGTATGTCGCTTATCTGGCGGCCGAATCGATCCATACGTCGGGCGTCCTTGCAACTGTCGCCTGCGGCCTTTATCTGGGCGAAAAGCAGTCCGAGTCGCTCTCCGCGCGCGCGCGCATCGAAGCCTCAGCCGTGTGGAATACCCTGGACTTCGTTCTCAACGGGATCGTATTTGCATTGATCGGCCTTCAACTGCCGCAGGTCATCGAAGGAATTCGCGGTACCCGGCTCACCGAGCTGGCGCTCGATTCCGCGTTCCTGATCGTACTTCTGATTGCCCTTCGCCTGGCGTGGGTTTTCGCGGCATCGTGGATCGCTTTTGCTCTACGCAAAGCAATTCGCCGTAGAGCCGAGCCTCCACGCGCCAGGGAGAGCTTCCTCGTTGGCTGGACCGGGATGCGAGGCGTGATTGCGCTGGCTGCGGCTATGGCGTTACCCGACAGCATCGATAGCGGAGCCGACTTTCCTCAGCGCGATGTTCTCATCTTTCTCAGCTTTGTTGCAATCATAGGCACGTTGGTACTTCAGGGTCTCAGCCTGCCATGGCTCATTCGCAAGCTGGGCCTCCAATCGAATGATCTGAGAGGCTCGCTAGCCGCTGCGGGCCGAAGCGGAAGCACAGCGCACCGTGAACACACGCTGGAAGACCCTGCTTAACAACGGTTCTCGGACAGTGTCCCATCAGATTGTCATAAGAATAGGCTCAAAGTTTCGGAGGTTACTTAGTATGTCAACTGACCGCTATAGCAGATTTGTTCTAACCGTAATTGCCGGATCGCTACTAGCAATAGCGCTTCGTCCGTTCGCGGATCCGCCGCGCACTTTCGCGGGCGCAGCTTCATCCAACGTTTACATCGAGCCGGGCGTTTTTTCCTTGCGAGCGCCGGACGGATCCAAGGACCTGTTGGGGAGAGTAATTGTTGATCTCCAAACAGGTCAGATATGGGGATTTCCGACTACGAGCCGGTCGCCTTATCCGGTCTCTGTCCATGGCCCCGAGCCGGCAATTTCTGAGCCCTATTTGTTGGGCAAGTTTGACTTTCAACGTATGCAGAAATGACTTTTCTGCTGCTTGTGGGTGCTTCGGAAATCAGAACACTTGAGCTGCGGGATGGGTTCAGGTCTCAGCTTCGCAGGGAGCAGGAATGTCTTCTTGAGCCATGACTCCGAATTGTAGTGAAGTGTGCAGATGGTGTAGCTTCCTTTAATCTAGGCGTAAATATTCTCGCGGGTGAAGAGAATGGACTTGCGCAGATTCGCAATGAACCGGAATCGGAGATGGCTTTCCAAGACTTGTTGGATGTTTGCAGTTTTTATGGCGATCGCATCGTGGGCGCAAACCAGAGGGTTTCCTCGGTCTCAGGTGGTCTCTGTCGAGGACCTCACGTGCGACGGGAGCGAGAAGCCTCTGGGAGTGGGTGACTCGCCTCTGCGCTTCCACTGGGTCCTGACCGCGCGCGCACCCAATGCGCGAGGCATTGAGCAGTCCGCTTTCGAGATCCTGATCGCGTCTTCGCGTGGGCTACTTGATCTCGATAGCGGTGATATTTGGGACTCTGGAAAAACAGACGGAGCGCTCACGCCCGCCGTGCTTTACGGAGGGGCGCCTCTGGAATCCGACACAGCGTATTACTGGAAAGTCCGCGTATGGACTCAGCATGGCGAAGTTTCCCAGTGGAGCGAACCATCCAGATTTCTCACTGGGTTACTGAATCGATCTGACTGGCTCGCCAAGTGGATCGCAGCCACTCCGGATGGCCCGACCCCGCCCCAGGCCCGCGGGAACGACGACTCTCGGCTCGATTCGGATCCTCGGCTTCCGATTTTCCGGGATACCTTCAATGTGCCTAAACCTGTGAAAAGGGCCACATTGTTTCTTTCCGGTCTTGGCGAGGCGGCCGCACTTGTGAACGCGATGCCTGTCACTTCCGCAGTTCTGACCCCTGGGTGGACGAACTATCGCAAGACAGTGCTGTACGACACGTACGATGTGACGGCCCTTCTGCATCGTGGTGACAACGCAATTGGTATCATGCTTGGAAATGGAATGTACAGGGTGCCCGGCGTGGAGCACCGCTACACAAAATTCGTAGGATCATTCGGCCAGCCGAAGGTGATTGCCGAGCTCCGGATTCACTATACGGACGGGACAGTGGATAAGGTCATCACCAACGATCATTGGCGCACAACGCCCGGACCTATCGTTTTCTCAAGCATTTATGGGGGTGAGGACTATGACGCACGCCGCGCGCAGGCGGGATGGTCGCTGCCGGACTTTCGCGACGATCGGTGGATGACGGTCCATATCGTTGATGGCCCCGGCGGAATGCTGCGCGCGGAACGATTGCCACCGGTTCAGCCTGAAGATGCAGTGGCGCCGATGCGCATTACACATGTGGCCCCCGACGATACCATCTACGATCTGGGTCGTAATTTTGCTGGACGTCCGGTGATTTCAGTGAGTGGGACTGCGGGTTCACGTCTACGGATTCTCACCGGCGAACTGCTGGACCGATCAGGTCATGTGAACCAAGCCAGCGAGGGTGCGTCGCCGGACGCGCCCATCGCGTTCGACTACATTCTCGGAGGCACGGGAACTGAGCATTGGAGGCCGCAATTCACGTATTCCGGCTTTCGCTACGCCGAGGTGAGTATGTCCGGGGCGCTCAGCCGCTTTCCCGCGGTCTTAGAATTCGCTGGGGAGCCATTGCACGATGCGGCGCATGTCGATGGGAGCTTTTCCAGTTCGAGCGACTTACTGAACCGTATTCACAAGCTCATCGACACAGCGATTCAGAACAACATGGTCAGCGTATTGACAGACTGCCCGACACGGGAGAAGCTTGGATGGCTCGAGCAGACTTACCTGGCCGGACCATCGATTCTTTACAACTACAACCTGTCTCTCCTTTATCGCAAAATGGCGCTCGACATGCGGGACTCTCAACTTCCGAATGGGATGGTCCCATCGATCGCGCCGGAAGTTGTTGCTTTCGTTGACGACGCCGGTGACAACACCGATTTCCGCGATTCACCTGAATGGGGCAGTGCGATCATTCTGAGTCCTTGGACCGCCTACACATTCTACGGAGATGTGCAACTGCTGCGCGATAACTACGACGCGATGGTGGCGTATGCGAATTATCTACAGACCCAATCGAAGGACAATATGGTGGGTTACGGACTGGGAGACTGGTATGACATCGGCTCCGGAGAACCAGGAAAGTCGCAGCTAACGGGACCTTGGATGACCGCGACGGCGATTTACTATCAGGATCTGAAGACCCTGGCTCGGATCGCCGCGATTCTTGACAAGACCTCCGACGCAACCGATTTTTCTCAACGGGCATCGCTAGTGGCTGCATCTCTCAATGGGCATTTGTTTCACTCCGAGAGCAACAACTACGACCGGGGCAGTCAGACGGCCAATGCCATGGCGCTCGCGCTTGGAGTCGTGCCGGAGGATCATCGAAAGAGCGTCCTTGATAATCTTGTCGCGGACATTCGCCGTCATGGGAATCACGTGACGGCGGGAGACATCGGATTCCATTACCTAGTGCGAGCTCTCACAGATAATCAACGATCCGATGTACTGTACGACCTGCTGATGCGAATGGACAGCCCAAGCTACGGCTACCAGCTCAAGCGCGGTGCAACTGCGCTCACCGAAGCGTGGGATTCAAATCCAGCCTCTTCTCAGGACCATTTCATGCTGGGTCATGCGGAGGAGTGGTTTTACCGAGGTCTTGGCGGTATCGACTTCGATCTGGATCGCGAGCGCGATAAGCGGATTTGGATACATCCCCAAATTGTGGGAGACGTCCAATCGGCGTCAGCAGACTATCTTTCGGTGCTAGGTGCCATCCGGTCGCACTGGCAGCGGGACGAAGCTGCGCTACGTCTCGAAGTGGCAATCCCCCCGGGTACGACAGCGACCATTACTTTTCCCCCGGCTTACAGGCGCGTACGCGAATCAGGAAGCCACCTGAAGGGCGACAACGGTGTACTTTCGACGGACGAAGCCCCGGAGGGTCTCTCCTGTGTGGTAGGCTCAGGAAACTATCACTTCAGTGCGCAGCGGTGACGTTACTCGACCTAGGCGATACCGGCCCGCAATTCGCGATGCGCTCACTCGATGACTACTCCGCCTTCCACTTCTGCGATTGGTTCACTATCGAAGATAGGTTTGGCGGCTTGTCTAGCCGCCGGTGTTGTGGAAGGCAGGAGCGAGCTTCGGAATTGCGAAAGCCTATCCATCCTCCAGACCCTTCCTCTCTGGTAGAAACGCTGCCGTCACGCCAGCGGAGGTTCGGGTGCGCACGCGTCGGCTGCGCCCATTCACTTCAGGTCAGAAAGACCCTCAGCGTCGCGGCGAAGTCCGACTTGGGCTGATACCCCCTCGGCAATTCCACTCGAAGACCGTCCGACATCTGTTTCCAAGCGACCTTAACGTCCGTGCCGACCAACTGAACGTTCGAGATCTTGCCGGGTTGAGTGGTTGCGGAT
>CAZAQZ010000063.1:0-10507 GCA_964487175.1 uncultured Verrucomicrobiota bacterium
TAACGCGGACAAACGAATCAGGCTGGGAGTTGCGTTGGACCAATTGGGAGACGTACTGCCCGCCCGCGAGCAATGGGAGGCAGCCCTGCAGTTGCATCCTGGCGATCCAGCAATCAAAACCCTTTTGGCACACGATCAACCGTCGACCCAACCGTGAGTGGTGTCGCAAACAATCACCGTTGCCGAAAGCTGCTTCCCTCTATCGTATTGGTGGCGCTCGGCATCGGGTGCTACGCCAATTCGTTTCGCAACGGCTTCGTGTGGGATGACAATTTCCAGATTCTGCAAAACCGGATGCTGCGAAGTTGGGCGTTCCTGCCCCGGTTTTTTTCCACCGACATGGCGGAGGCCTACGAGCCGAGTGGTACATCCTTCCCCGTTTACAGACCCTTGTTCATGATGTCTCTGCTGGTCGATTATCAGACGTGGGGGCCGCGCGCGCTGGGGTTTCATCTTGCGAACGTCGTCTGGCATGTTGTCACCGGCCTCTTGATGTACGGGCTGCTGGGCGCATTGGGGGCGGGTCCTCCGTGGAGGCTGTTGGCGGCTGCCTTGTTTGTTTGTCATCCTCTCCACACGGAGAACGTCACCTTCATCGCGGGCCGCAACGGAGAAATGAGCATCTGCCTCATGCTCGCATCCTTGCTGTTGTTCCTGCGATTCGAATCCGCGGACGCGTCGCAGACGAAGAGGCGCTGGTGGCTGCTCGTCGCTTCCTGTCTGGCATTTGGGCTGGCCCTGTTTTCGAAGGAGATCGCCGTCACGTTTCCCGCGATCATTGTGGCGGTTTGCCTTTTGGTCCCTCCCAGGGTGAGCTTGTCGCAACGAGATTGGTTTCTGGTCATCGGAGCCTATGCAGGGATGCTGGCGGGCTATCTTCTGGCACGCACAGCGTCGTTGACGCGCATGGGTTATCCGGCCGCGTTCTCGGCACGGGAACGGTGTCTGCTCGCGTTGCGTTCACTGGCACAAACGATCCAACTGTTCCTGATACCTCTGAACCTGCACCATGAACGTTCATTACCGACGACCGGCTGGCAGGCGGCTGCATGGGCGGCGGGCGGAGCAGCGCTTCTGATTGCATTGGTCATGTTGGGCGTGTGGTCATGGCGGCGCGACCGTCGGATTACGTTTGGGCTGGTCTTTTTCGCGGTGGCGTTCTCGCTGACGTCGAACCTGGTTCCGCTGAATACAACTTTCGGCGAACGCTGGATCAGCTGGCCAATGGTCGGATTGTTGATCGCAATTACAGCAGGCGTCGAATTCGCTGCTTCCGCCGCCCCATCACTCAACAAGGTCGGGCTCTTGTTCGGCTGGGTCGTGGTCGGCGTTTTCTCGGTCTTGACGATCGACCAGAACCGCGTTTGGCGGGATGACGAGACATTCTATCAAACGGTCATCGCCCGGGGCGGAGACTCGGTTCGCATGCGCTCGAACCTGGCGTTTGCCTATCTGGCCGACCAGGAGTTTTCCAGGGCGCGGGCGGAGTTCGAAGGGATCCTGGAGAGCGACCCGAATTATCCTTCGGCGCTGCGTGGGATGGGCCGGTTATTGGCCACTCAGCATCAGTACATTCAGGCGGAACATTGGTTCGAGCGGGCATTGGCAATCGACCCGGGCGACGTTCAGTCAAGCATCTGGCTTGCGTATGCGCAGGAGCAACTGGGGAACCTCCGGGCCGCAGAGCAGACGTTGCAAGCCGCGACTGCTCGCACGACGATCTCGACGGCGTCCCTGATTCTCGCTGACTTTTACAGGCGGCACGACCGCCTTGATGAGGCTGGACGGGTACTTCACAACGTTCTCCAGGCGGATCCAATGAACGCAGCGGCGCACAATTCGTTGGGGACAGTCCTGTTCAAGAAAGGGGATGTTGCCGGGGCCGAAGAGCAATTTCATCTGGCCTTGCGCTATGATCGATGGATGGTCGATGCCCATGCCAATCTTGCCGCTGTTGCGGGCGCACGCAACGACTGGGCGGACGCCTTGGGGCAATATCAGGATGCACTTGCTCTTTCGCCGAGCAATGCGGATTTGTATTACGCGATGGGCGTGATGTTGACTCGCAGCGGTGACACTTCTGCGGGCTCCCGCGCACTGGGACATGCGGTCGAACTTGATCCAGAACTGGAGCAGGCGGTTCAGAAGTTCCGCGGTCAGTCAAAGTAATGGGGGGACGCGCACTGAAGACTTTACGACAAGAGATTGTTCCCCTCATCATACTCCTCGGCGTAGGGTTGGTCTGCTACGCCAATTCATTCCGGAACGACTTTGTTTGGGATGATTATCAGCAGATCATTTACAACCCGCTGTTACGGAGTTGGGCATCTGCGCCTGGTTTTTTCACAACCGACTCCATCGCGGCCTATGGCGTAACGTCCAGCAAAGATGTGAAATTCTACAGGCCATTATGGTTGTTGCTAGGGCTGGGCGAGTATCAGGCGTGGGGCGCGAATGCGCTCGATTTTCATCTATTCAATTTCCTGATGCATGCCGTCAACGGACTGTTATTCTATTCAATTCTGCGAGTGCTCTCCGTGCGCCGATCGTTCGCACTGCTGGCTGCCGCGTTGTTCTTATGTCACCCGGCGCTTGTAGAAACCACCGCGTTTATCGCCAACGATGGCACCTTGTTATGCGTTTTCTTCATGTTGATTTCGACGCTAGGATTCTTGAAGTTCTTGCGCGGAGACAACCTGGGCTGGATGACTCTGGGAATCTCTACAGTCGCGTACGGATTGGCGCTGCTGACGAAGGAAATCGCTGTGACTCTGCCGGGGATGCTGCTGGGGGCGGCACTGTTGCTGCCGGGAGGTCGAAAGCGGATCGGGAGGGAATGGCTGACCGTTGCAGCGGCGTATGGGCTGATAACAGTGACTTACTTGGCGGTGCGCAGCCACGTTCTGATGTATGCCATATATCCGAGCGTGTTTTCCTGGGCGAAACGGGGCGTGCTGGCGTTACGCGCACTGGCCGGCTACTTCGGGCTGGCTGTTGCTCCGGTAACTCTCTATCCGGAGAAAACGGTTGCATTATCGGGATTACAAGGAACCTTGCTGACGCTGGCGGGAGCCACGGTCGTTGTGGGGTTAATAGCAACGGCAATCTGGTTTTGGATGAAGGAAGCGCGTGTGGCTCTTGGTTTGGTGTGGTTTGCAGCCGGTTTTTCGCTCGTCTCGAATATCGTTACCGTTAGTCCTACCTTTGCCGAGCGTTGGTTGTATTGGCCGTTGTTAGGCCTACTGCTTGCGGCTGCAGCCTGGTGGGAACATGCGACACTGAACAAGCAGACGAAGACATTGCCTGTTCAAGTGGGGGGATGGCTTGTGGTGGCCTTGTTTGCGGTCATGACGATTTCGCAGAATCGGATGTGGCGAAATGACGTCGTCTTGTATGAGACGACGATCGCCCGGGGCGGAGACTCGGTGCGCATGCGCTCGAATCTGGCGCTGGCGTATTTGGTCGATCAGGATTTCAACAAAGCGCAGACTGAGTTTGAAGAAGTCCTAAGGCGCGACCCGCATTCTCCAATCGCGTTACGCGGGATGGGGCGATTGCTGGCCACCGAGCACCAATACGCTCCCGCGGCGCATTGGCTGGAACAGGCGTTGGCGGTCGAACCGGGCGACGGTCAGGCAAGCATCTGGCTCGCTTATGTGCAGGAGCAGCTCGGAAACCTTCATGACGCGGAACAGACGTTGCGGGCAGCGATGGCGCAAACGATCACTGCGGCGCCCTCGTTGAAGCTTGCAGATTTTCTGCAGAGGCATGGCCGCCTTGATGAGGCCGGACACATCCTGCGCGATGTTCTGTGGACCGATCCGCTGAACGCAGCGGCGCACAATTCGTTGGGGACAGTCCTGTTCAAGAAGGGCGATGTTGCCGGAGCGGAAGAGCAGTTTCATCTTTCCTTGCGCTATGATCGTTGGATGGTGGACGCCCACGCCAATCTGGCCGCCGTTGCGGGTGCGCGCAAGGATTGGGCGGGCGCCCTGGGGCAATATCAGGATGCACTTGCACTTTCGCCGAGCAATGCGGACCTATATTACGCGATGGGCGTAATGTTGACTCGCAGTGGGGACGCTTCTGCGGGCTCCCGCGCGCTGGTACGTGCGGCGGAACTGGATCCAGAACTGGAGCAGGCCGTGCGACAATTCCTGAACGAGCCGAAGTAACAGCAAGTCGTCCGTTTCAAGGGCTTTGACAATCGGGATTCGTCCCGGTACGCTATAGACCGCGTGCGAACTGTGAAACTGCCGATCCCCAGAAAAACCGTTTATCGGTTGAGCGTGTACCTGCGCTGTCTCGAACAGATGACCGAGAACGGCTTGCAGACGGTCTCCAGCCACGGGCTGGCGCACGCCGCCGGAGTCAAGCCGACGCAATTGCGCAAGGACCTGACCAGCTTCGGCCATTTCGGCACGCGCGGTCTGGGTTACGACGTGACCAAGCTGCGCGACGGGATCGCCGAGGTCCTTGGTCGCAAACGCCACCAGCCAGTTGTACTGGTAGGTGTCGGCCATCTCGGTTCGGCCCTGCTGGCCTACAAAGGGTTCGAGAAGGAGAGTTTCGAAATCGTGGCGGGATTCGACGTGGACGTGCGGCGTCACCGCCGCAAGACCTTTACGCAGAGGATTTTCCCCCTGACCAGACTGGAGCAATTCGTGCGTCAACACAACATCAAGATGGGCATCATCACGGTCCCGCCGGCAGCAGCGCAGGATGTGGCCAACCGCCTCATTACGGCAGGTGCGGACGCCATCCTGAATTTTGCCCCGGTCGTTTTGCGCGTACCGAGTCATGTCGTGGTCAGCAGCGTCAATCTGGCGATCGAGCTGGAGAACCTCAGCTATTTTCGTTCGCTGGCCGCAGGGTGAGCGGCGCGTGAAAAGTGCGCGCCGGGAACTTCTCGCGCTCGCCGTGCTCCTCGGAGTGGGCCTGATCTGCTACGGCAATTCATTCCGCAACGAATTTGTCTGGGACGACCATCTGCAGGTCCTCAACAACCGGATGCTGCGGAGCTGGTCCTTTGCGACACAGTTTTTCACCGCCGACGCCGCGGATGCCTACGGAGTGTCCGGGCAGCTGGTGCGGTTCTACCGGCCGCTGTGGTTGCTCAGCGAGATGATTGAGTATCAACTGTTCGGGCCCAGTCCGCTGGGGTTTCACGTGGTCAATTTCCTGTTGCACCTGGGGAATGGTCTGCTGGTTTATTTCGTCTTTCGCGCGCTGCTGGTTCGGCGTCCGTTCGCGCTGCTGGCCGCTGCGCTGTTCCTGTGTCATCCCGCGCACTTGGAAACGACGACCTTCATCGCCGGCACCGTAGGCGTGCTGAGCGAATTCTTCATGTTGGTGGCGTTGCTGGAATTCCTGCGGTTTCTCGATGTGCGCGATCCACTGCGGGATCATCGAGTTGCCCTGGTCCTTTCGGCTGCGGCATATGCGCTGGCCCTGTTGTCCAAGGAGATTGCGGTGACGTTTCCCGCAGTTGCACTTCTGGCGGGAATGCTTTTGCCCGTGCGAAAGGAACTCAGTTTGAAACGATGGGGCGTGGCCCTAATGGTGTACGGCTTGATTACGGCAGCCTATTTGGTGGTGCGCCATCACGTGCTGGCGCAGGCGGTGTACCCGGCCAGGTTTTCATTGCCGGAGCGGGGAATACTGGCGCTACGCGCGCTGGCGGGCTACATCGGATTGGCGATTGCCCCGATCAGTCTATATCCCGAGAAGGCGCTCGAATTTACAGGATTGCGCTGGACGCTGTTGACGATCTCTGGCGTGCTGGCGGCGGCTGGATTGATCACCCTGGGAATCTGGTTTTGGAAGCGCGACCGCCGGGTGACATTCGGACTGGCATGGTTTGTCGCGGGCTTTTCGTTGATTTCGAATGTTGTCACCGTCAAGCCAACCTTTGCCGACCGATGGTTGTACTGGCCGTTGCCGGGGCTGCTGCTCGCGGCGGCCGCTGCCGTTGAATTCATTCTGCACAAGAAAAGGAGCAACGGCGCCGGCATGCTGGTGGCCGGATGGTGCGTGGTGACGGTGTTCTCAGTGCTGACCATCATGCAGAACCGCGTTTGGCACGACGACGTGACGCTGTTTGAAACGACCATCCGCCGCGGCGGGGATACGCCACTGATTCGAACAGCGCTGGCGTTGACGTATATGGATGAGGGGCAGTTCGACAAAGCCGAGACGCATCTGAAGGCCGCGTTGCGCAAGAACCCGACTGAAGACACGGCGTTGTGGGCGATGGGCGCCTGTCTCGCCGCGGAAGGACAGTATGCCGCTGCCACCAATTGGTATGTGCGCGCGCTCGCCTCGAATCCACGTGAGATGAGAACGGTCAGCTCGCTGGCGCTGGCCCAGGAGCAACTGGGCGACAGGACGGGTGCATACGGTACATTCCAGGAGGCGTGGACGCGCACCGGCAGTCCATTTATCGGCACCAAATTCGCCAATTTTCTTTACCGGCAAGATCGGCTTGCTGACGCCGAGCGCGTGCTGAGCCAAACATTGGCAAGCCACCCCGATTACGCACCGGCGCACAATACATTGGGAACGGTTTTATTCCGCGAAGACCGGCTCGATGAAGCGGATGCCGAATTTAAACAGGCATTGCAACTCGATCCTTGGCTTGCATTTGCCCACGCCAATCTCGCCGCCGTTGCCAGCAAGCGCGGCGACGTTGATGCGGCGCTGGAACACTACAACAAGGCTTTGAGTCTGGAACCGCAAAACGCAGGCTTCTACCAAGCCTGGGCAATCCTCTTGGAGCAACACGGCCGCACCAACGAAGCCGCTCAGGCCCTCCAGCGGGCCCGTGAACTTGAGGCGAAGCAGTCCGCGCAGGATTTATTGCCGTAGCTAGCTGCGTTTCACCCGCGTGCCATCGTTGTCGGCGACGAGGATATGGGTGTCGCAGCGGATGCGCAAGCCGGCGTAGACGTTGGCCATCGCTTCGGCGACGGCTTTCTCCTTTTGTTCGGTGATACACATGATGGACGGGCCGCTTCCGCTGAGCCAGCCGGCCAGCGCACCGGCGTCCACGCCAGCAGCGATAACGTCATCCAGCATCGGGATCAACTTCTTGCGGTAGGGTTGATGAAATTTGTCATCGAACAGTCCGCGGAGCAGCGAATAATCGCCCGTGGCAAAAATCGAAGTAATCAACGCGACGCGGTTCAGGTTCTCCACAGCGTCGCGCAGTGAAACTTGCTTGGGTAGTAACCCGCGGGCTTTCTCGGTGGAGACTTCATAGTCGGGCACGCAGACGACGAACTTCAGCGACGGCGGCACGTTGAATCGGCGGTAGCGAACGGCATCGCCAATCATTGCGGAAACCACGAACCCACCGAACAGCGCGGGCGCGGCGTTGTCAGGATGATGCTCCAAGTCAGTGACCAAATCGAGCAGCGCGTTGTCGGCCAGCGGTCGGCCATTCAATTCGTTGAGAGCGTAGACGATTCCGAGGCGCACGGTCACGCTGGAGCCGAGTCCGCCGGAAACGGGCAGTTCGCCCTTCACTTCGATTTGTGCGCCGTGCGGTTTAACTTTGCTGCGATTGAAAAATGCGTCGACCGCGTCGCGTGACATCGCATTGGCGGAGGCGGAGCCGCGCTGGCTGTCCACGCGTTCGACGAGCGGCGTGTCGGTTTCGCGGATGGAGATTTGGTTGTGCAGCTTGAGCGCAACGCCAAGCGTGTCGAAGCCAGGACCGAGGTTGGCGGTCGTGGCGGGTACGCGGACGGTGACAGACGGTTTTCTCACAGCCGCGCGATATTGCATGGCGGGTTTGGGCAAGTCAATGCGTTTTGGGTTCGACGCACACAAGGCGATTTTTATTGTGAGGCATGCTCGAACGGTTGTTCAAGCTAAGTGAGCGGGGAACGACGGCACGCACGGAAGTGCTGGGCGGAATCACGACATTTGTGACGATGGCGTATATCATTGTGGTGAATCCAGCGATCCTGAGTTTCGCAGGGATCCCGGTCGGACCGAGCACGGTGGCAACGATCCTGACAGCAGTGTTTGGGTCGTTGTTGATGGGATTGTATGCGAACCGTCCAATCGCGGTGGCACCGTACATGGGGGAGAATGCGTTCATCGCGTTTGGGTTGGCGGCAATGGGCATCGGTTGGCAGTTGCGGTTGGGCGCGGTGTTCGTCAGCGGGATCGGGTTCATCCTGATCACGGTGCTGCGGATTCGGTCGTGGCTGGCGAATTCGATTTCACCGAGCATGAAACACAGTTTTGCGGTGGGGATCGGACTGTTCCTGGCGTTCATCGGGTTATACGAAACAGGGATCGTCACCAATTTCGTTGCGGGAATGCCTGCGGAGGCATTGGTGGACGTGAAAACGGGTTTGTTTCGCGTGCCGGATGTGCCGGTTAAGATCGGCAACCTGCGCGACCCGCAGGTAGTGCTGGCTATAGTTGGATTTCTGTTGATGGCGGTTCTGTTGATTCGTCGAGTGCGCGGGGCGCTCCTGATCGGAATGGCCATCACGGCAGTGGTCGGTATTCTTGTGGGACAGGGGACCGCACCGCATGGTGTTATGGCGTTGCCGTTCACGGGCAACTACAATCTCGGGGCCATCGCATTCAAGTTGGACATCGCCGGTGTACTGCGGCTTAGTTTTCTGCCCGTTTTGCTGACGCTGTTTTTGATGAGTTTTCTCGATACGCTGGGCACGCTGGTCGGGGTCGGTGCGGCGGGCGGAATGCTGGATGAACAGGGTAATTTCCCGGATGTGGAGAGGCCGATGATGGTGGACGCGCTGACATGCATGTTTAGTGGATTGATCGGCACGTCCACGAGCGGGGCATACATCGAGTCGGCGACGGGGATTCGCGAGGGAGCAAGGACCGGGATGGCCGCGGTAACGACGGCGGCTTTATTTGGAGCATCACTGTTTTTCATTCCGTTAATCGAGCCGCTGCAGCATTTGCGGTATGCTTACGGGCCAGCATTGATCGCGGTGGGAGTCCTGATGGTGGGATCGATTCGCAAAATCGAGTTCGATGATTTGACGGAAGTAGTGCCTTCGTTTGTGACCATCGTAATGATGCTCTTTACCTACAATATCGGGAACGGGCTGACGGCCGGACTGCTACTGTACCCCTTGATGAAGATCGGAGCAGGGCGCGCCAAGGAGCTGAAGGCAGGCTCGATTGTGCTGAGTTTACTGTGTTTGGTCTATTATCTATTTGGCCTGCCTCATTGATGATGTTGATTTCTTGACGGTTTTGTTGGGTTTACCGCAAATCTGATAGCGGCGAAGCCTTTCCTGACCTCTTCTCCAACACCGCTCGCCCTGTAAGCCAGTATTTTCAAGGCTTTGGCATACCCGGTGCTTTACAGGCAAATGACAGGCGTTGTTCAGCAGCGAGTGATGAATATGATCGACAACAAACTAAATCTATATCGCATCTTAATCGTCGATGACAACCCAGCCGTGCGGGAACTGCTGTCCGCCATGCTGCAATCGCCCCAACGGGCGATTGAGGTGCGGGACACGTCGCGCGCGGCGATGGATTTTCTCGAACATCAATCTGTGGATCTGGCGTTTATCGGTCTTTCGCTGCCGGGAGTTGCCGGCACAAAACTGGCCGAGAAGATTCAGAAACGATGTCCCCATGCCCACGTCGTCATCTTTGCCGGACAGATGGCGGAGGGATCCTCAGCGGCAGCCCACCCGCGCAACGCAGAAAGAAAACTGCGAAAGCGCGAGAACCTCGGCGATCTGCTGCAACTGGCCGATTCCTACACCACGGAGTGAGATGAACGAATTTATGGCGGCGCTGGCTTCAGGGATAGTTGTGACGCATGCTGCGCGGGGTGCGCAGAGTAACTTGCCCACAGCAGGTCAGTGTCCGCCCGCTTTCGCCGAGAGTTCCTGTCGGATCGCAACCGATGTGACCGAGCCGTCTGCGCACCACAGGTTGAGAGTCAGCTGTTCGAATCCCCCAACGCCATCAAGGTCGGCGCCTCCTCCGACCACGAACGGTCTGTTCTCTCAACCTGTGCGCGCGGCGGTACGGGTGTAAGACCCGCCCCTTTCCCTGCTTGGCCCTTTATTCCACTTGGTCCCGCTTGTTTTTCGGCGTTACGACCGTTATATTGACCGTGCCTGACGCACTTTCTTCATGGGGGCGAAACGGATTCGACTTTGTGAGGTGGATGCGGGCGGCATGCCGAGGTTGTCAGGAGGCCTCGTTAAACACCTGGCACATGTAATAACTGCCAATCAAGAAATGGCACTCGCAGCTTAATTGACTGCGACGTCCCGCCTGCGACACCTGCTAGCGGGGCCGGGACGACGACAGCAGGTTAGTTCGCGGATGTCGTCTTCAGGTCCGCGGGCGAAACATTAACTGGAGACTGGCGCGCCGGATGGCCTGTCCATTGGCAGTTCGGCGGGCGAGACTCATAGATGGAATAAGCATGTAGTCGCACGCGTTGGCTTTGCAGAGGACGTGGGTTCAACTCCCACCGCCTCCACCA
>CAZAQZ010000064.1:0-10452 GCA_964487175.1 uncultured Verrucomicrobiota bacterium
ATTACCGAATCAAAGGCGACTTACTCGCGCAGCATGCCGCCGACGGCACGCTGATCCCATCGCCTGCAAGCCAGCCCTGGTACCAGAAATCCGCGGAAACCCTCGAACGCGCCGTGCCATTGGATCATGAGTTCAACGACGACAACCGCGCCAAAGAGTTGCGTCGCGGCCGCAAAGAGTCGGAGATCCCCGACATCGGCAATCATGAAATTTATTGGAACCTGGGCCTGTCATACGTGCGCATGGGCCGCTATCAGGACGCTCTGAACGCCTACTTGTACATGCGTCATCTTGCTCCCACCAATCCCGACGCGTATCTCAGTATCGCCTCGGTCTATATCGCCGTAGGCAAGAGTGAGGATGCGGCTGTCTCCCTTCTTGAGTCCCTCCTGCTCGACAGCAATCGCCACGATGCACTGGACATGCTTGTTTCCCTGTACCGCCAAATCGACCACGAGGGATGCTCCGTTGTGTTTCAGCCGGGCCAGCAAGCTCCCAAGCTCAATGCCGATTGCCCTCTCGTGCGGACCCACATTTGCACGGCCTATCTTGGTCTCGTGCAGGTATTCCTGGAAGCCAAACAGTATGCGCTGGCTGCACAAACCAAGCAGGCTGCGCTGAAAAGCTATTCATGCCCGGCCGATGAGTTCAACAAACTGCTGCCTGATTCCAACACAACCGTGAGCCTGAAGAAATGATTAAACCGAATCATGCCCTTATCGCCGTGCTTTTCATGTCCTTTCTATCCGCACGTCTTCACGCGGAAAACCCGGCGCCTCCCTCCACGCTTACGCTGGACCAATGCCTCGATCTCGCGCTGAAACAAAACCCGTCCATTCTTAAAGCCAAACAAGAACTTCGCCGCACCTATGGTGTGGTCGTGGAAACGCGGGCCGCCATGGTCCCTCAGCTCACCGCGTCTGGCCAGTACACCCGCGTTGATCCTAATGCGATAGATAAATTTAGCATCAACACCGGCACGATGACCATCACGTCGACCATCTTCGACAACCAAGAGCAACCCTGGCAGGCGCAAGTCCAGATTTCACAGCTTGTTTATTCCGGCGGAAAGGTCAGCGCCTCACTACGCTCCGCGAAACTCTCCGATCAAATCGCTGCCCTTGGATTTCAAGCGGCTGTGGCTGATACTCTACTGGATGTGCGTAAGGCGTTCTACCAGATCCTGCTCAACAAAGCCCAGGTCGGAGTGCGCGAGCAGTCTGTCATTCTGCTTGAACAACAGTTTGAAGATGCAGGCCATCGGTTTGACGTCGGCAGCGTTCCCCGTTTCGATGTGTTGCGTGCGGAAGTCGAACTGGCCAATGCCAGGCCACCTCTGATTCGTGCCCAGAATGACCTTCGTCTTTCGCGCGAATCGCTCGTCAAGCTTCTCGCCATCGATGAACCAGGGAAGCGCACCGATTTCACCCCGATTAATTTCGCCGGCGAACTCACCTACGAACATCGCGGCTGGGACTTGCCGACGGCCCTGTCAAAGGCGTTGGCCCAGCGTCCCGAGTTGCAGCAGGCGGAGAAACAGGTCGCCGTTGCCAACCAGAATATTCAAGTCGCATCATCCGGCTATAAACCGCAGGTCTCCATTTTCGGCAACTACGGCATCCACGACAACCAGTTTGCCGAAGACATCGACACCACTCGCCACGGATGGATGGCCGGAGCGACGGCCTCGTGGTCGCTGTTCGACGGCATGCTGACCCGCGGCAAAGTGATTGAGGCACGCGCCCAATACGAGCAGGCGGATCTTGATTTTGCGGACACACGCCGGCGCGTCGAACTCGAAGTCCGTCAGGCCTACTCCGATTATCTTCAGGCGCAGGAACTCCTCGAAGCGCAAAAGAAAACGGTTGAAGAAGCGGAGGAAAGCCTGCGACTGGCCGAAGCCCGTTTCCGCGCAGGCTCGGGTACACAACTCGACGTGCTGAGCGCCCAGACCGCCCTGACCGAAGCGCGCTCCAACGAGATCCAGGCGCTCTACGATTATAACGTGGCCAATGCGACGCTCGAACGCGTGACGGGCGCGATGGTGGCAACCGCCCCCTGAACCATGCAGTTCGAAACATTCGCGCCGCTCAAACAGTTTGCCTTCATCACCCATGCGTTTACGCTTCGCGATGACGACAATACAAAAGCGGACGATTTCGAGGAAAAGACCCTCCGATCAATCGGCCTGTCGCCCCATCATAGCGCTTCCGCCCAGCAGACCCATGGCAACAGTGTCGCTGTTGTCACAGGGCCGGCGTCTCGTTTTCCAGGCGTTGATGCCCTTGCCACGCGAGAACCGAACCTGCCGCTGCTGATTCGGTGCGCCGATTGTGCCACCGTATTTATCGTCGATCATACAACGCCCGCTATCGCCCTGGTTCACTCAGGCAAAGCCGGGACGCTGGCCAACGTTGTGGGCCATACCGTGCGCGCAATGGAAGCACAACTGGGCACTTGTCTGCAAAACTGCCTCGCGTTCATCAGCCCGTCCATCGGTCCCTGTCATTACGAAATGAACATCTGGTCGGGCATCGAACAGCAATTACGCAATGCTGGCGTGGCGGACATCCATAACCCCCATATCTGCACCGCCTGTCATCTTGATCGGTATTTTTCCTACCGCGCCGAACACGGAAAGACGGGCCGCATGCTTGCCGTCCTCTCACTCAACCCACAATGAGCCTGCTCGCGCCACCGCGGCGGTTTGACCCAGCCATACCCGAAATGATGGATCGGCCTGGACAGGACTTCCGCCTGCTACGCGAAGACCTGCATGTTCTTGAAACGATCAATCGCTTCCTGGGGGGTCATCGCATCGCGCTCCATTACGTCCGTGAACTACCTGGCACATGGAACACCACTCGACCATTGACGGTCCTTGATCTGGCTACCGGGTTGGCTGACGTGCCCCGACGCATCGTCCGGCGGGCCCGCGCCACTGGTTTACAAGTCCAAATTACAGCAGTCGATGCCAATCCAGACATCCTTAACCTAGCGAGGGAATCTTGCGTCGGCTGGCCGGAGATTTGCATCGAGCAACAAAATATTCTGGCATTGCCATATCCGTCCGACAGTTTCGACATCGTGCTCTGTGCCCTGGCGCTCCATCATTTTGGTGAATCCGACGTGGTTGCAATCCTGGGCCGCATCCGCGATATTGCCCGTATCGGGTACGCGGTGAACGACCTGCGGAGGAACCGAATCGCCATTTGGTTAAGCAAGCTCATGGCCCATACGATCATCACCAACCCCATCGCCCGCTTCGATGCACCTGCCTCCTGCGAGCGGGCATTCACTCTCGCGGAACTTGGCGAGTTGGCTCGGCGCGCGGGGATGCGAAACTTCCAGGTTCGTCGACACCTCGTCTTCCGCATGGCGGTGGCGGGTAGAAAACAGGTGGATAACGCTCCCACATCATGAGACCCGGTTGCCGATGCATTGCGAGAATCTCATTCTAATTCGTGCGCCGCTGGAAAAAGTCTTCCAAACGGTTTCCGATCTGGAAACGTGGCCGAAGCTGTTACCGCATTATCGCTGGGTTCAAGTCGTTGAGCACAACGGCAGGTCGCAAACCGTGCAGATGGCCGCGCGCCGCGGCTGGCTGCCCATCCGCTGGACCTCACGGTATGAGCCCGATGCCAGCGTCCCGGAACTTCGTTTCCATCATCTCAAGGCGTTCACGCGCGGCATGGATGTTACGTGGAGTTTTACGCCGACAACCGACGGGGTTCTCGTTCGCATTTCGCATGACCTGGCACGATCTTCGTCCTTCGGTCGCTGGTTTGCGCATCGCATCCTCGGCAATCTCTTCATTCAGCCTGTTGCCTGGCGGACGTTGAAACACTTCAAACTTCATCTCGAAAGACCATCGTGAACCGACGCGTCGTCATTACAGGCATCGGAGCCATCACCTGCATCGGCAGCGGCAAGGATGGTCTTTGGGATGGCATTTTGCGCAACAAATCGGGAATCCGCCGCTTGACGCGGTTTGATCCGTCTGTATACCGATCGCAGCTTGCAGGCGAGGTTGCCGACTTTGATCCCCTTAACTATTTTGACGCGCGGCGACTCAAACGACTGGACCGCTTTGCACAGTTTTCGCTTGTCTCCGCCAAAATGGCCGTCCAGGACGCGGAATCACAGGGCGAGAAGCTGCTCGCCGGCAAGCCACCGTATTCCGACATTGGCGTCTGCACAGGGACGGCACTGGGCGGCGTGTCGCTGGCCGAGCATCAACACGAACTTTTCCTGCGTCAAGGCCTGCGCGCCGTCAATCCAGCCCTTGCCTTTCTTGTGTTCGGCGGATCGGGTGGATCTCACATAGCGATCGAATTCGGCTTGGCCGGTCCTGGCAACACCAATTCGAACAGTTGCGGCTCGGGAGCAATCGCGCTGGGCGAAGCGCTCCGCCACATCAGGGACGGACGCGCGGACGTCATGATTGCCGGTGCTGCCGAAGCGCCGTTATCGCCGCTCACGTTTGGCGCGTTCGACATCCTGCATGCCATGAGCGCGCGCAATGACGACCCTGAACGCGCTTGTCGCTCGTTCGATGCGAACCGCGACGGATTCGTCATGGGCGAAGGCGCTGCCATGTTGGTGCTGGAGGAGCTTGATCACGCGCGGGTGCGGAACGCATCCATCTATGGGGAGGTCCTGGGGTACGCCAGTAACAACGATGCATTTCACATGCTCCAACCGCGACCCGACGCTTCCTGCGCCGCGCGTTGCATGCGGGAAGCGCTCGCCTCTGCGAATATCGCGCCCGAACGGATCGATTACATCAACGCGCACGCCACGGCCACACCGCTCGGCGACCGTGCGGAAGTGGTGGCGATCAAGGAGGTCTTCGGTGAACAGGCAAGCAGCATCCCGATCAGCTCCACGAAACCGTTTTATGCGCATCCACTCGGCGCATCGGGGGCGATTGAAGCCGCCATTTGCTGTCTGGCGCTTGAGAAGAATTACCTTCCGCCGACATTGAATTTGGAGCAGCCAGATCCCGGGTGCGATCTCGACTGCATCCCGAAGGCAGGCAGGGAGGCAAGCATTGATTTCATTATGTCCAACAGTTTCGGCTTCGGCGGGATCAACGCCAGTATCGTTCTGGGAAGACATGGAGCGATTTGATATCCTAGTTGTTGGAGGTGGCCCCGCGGGGACGACTGTTGCGACGCTTTGCGCGAAGCGCGGTCTTGCCGTGGGACTGATCGAGCGCAGGCGTTTTCCGCGTCATAAGGTCTGTGGAGACGTGCTCAACCCGAACTGCTGGCCGATTTTCGAACGGCTGGGCGCCGCCGATTGCATCAATTCACTGCCTCAGCGGAGGCTAACCGCTGCGGTCTTCACGACGCAAGGGGGCTCCACTCTGACTGTCGATCATCCGGGGTTGCGGGCAATCAGCCGGAGCTTGTTGGACGCCGCGCTATTGAATCGCGCGCGATCAGTCGGTGTGGTGATTTTCGAGGGCGAAGTGGTACATGGTGTGACTCCGGGTTGGCGAGTATCGACTGCGCACCATGAATTCGCTACCAGGTATTTGGTCGGCGCAGACGGTCGGCATTCGTTGATCGCGCAAAAAACAGGGCTGGCCTCTCCTCGCAAGCGGCGTCGTCCCAATAGTGTTGCATTTCAGGCACATTTCGCGGCGCCGCCGGCGATGGATGACCGCGTGCAACTCCATCTATTTTCTGGTGGTTACTGTGGCATCGTCAGAATTGATGAGACGCGATTGAACCTGTGCATCGTCACCGACCTCGACGGAGCCGGGCATCGCGGCGATTGCGAACGATTGTTCGCGGATACCATCTGGCGGAACCCGCAGGTTCGGGCCCTGGACATTGCTCCTGTCCCTTTGGAACCCCTGCAAAGCGCGCACCCATTACGGACAATCCCGAACAAGGCATGCGGGCGGGATGCGTATCTGGTCGGCGACGCCCTGCGTACGTACGAACCGTTCACGGGACAGGGAATCTTCTTTGCGATGCGCACCGCACAATTGGCAGCTCAAACCATCTGTGAAGGCGTTGATTATACGGCGGCGATCGATGCGCTGTACAGCGAGCGCGGACGAACCAATGACCTCTTACATCAGTTGATGTATCGCCAACGCGCCGCCAGTGTCTTCTCGTCTGTGCTGGCACGTGTTCCTGCTTTGAAGCGCTGGTTGGCGGGAATGGTCCTCAGTTCTTAGAGATGGGGGGGATTTGCCCGTCCAGCACTTCGCGGACTTTGTGGGCAAGGGCTGACCGGGTGAAGGGTTTTTGCAGCAGCACGACCTTGTGATTGGCAACGTCCTCCTGGCCGAGCATGTCGTCGGTATATCCCGAGGTGAAGAGCACCTTGGTTCCGGGGTGAGCGGTGCGGATCTTATCCGCCAAGTCCTTGCCGCTCATGTGGGGCATCACAACATCGGTCAGCAACAGGTCGATGCCTGGTCCACGGCGCTGTCCGACGAGCTGCAATGCCTCGTTGCCGCCGGCTGCTTCCAGGACATTGTACCCGAGCTCCCGCAACGCAAGAGAAGCAAGCTTGCGCACGGATGACTCGTCTTCGACCAACAGCACCGTTTCATTTTTGGCATGAGGGAGACTGGGGTCGAACGTTCGGATAGGCGGGGCTGTCTTGACAACCGTCCCCACTCTGTGCAGATAGATACGAAACACCGTGCCCTTGCCAAGTTCACTTTCCACTTTGATGTGGCCGCCACTTTGCTTGACGATCCCGAAGCAGGTGGCCAATCCGAGACCCGTGCCTTTTCCCTTGGGCTTGGTGGTAAAGAACGGCTCAAAGAGGTGATTCTTGATCTCGTCGGTCATGCCGGCCCCCGTGTCGCTGATCGCCAGCATCACGTATTCGCCCGGTTTAATGTCGGCGGTCTGTTTCTCGACATCCCGGCCTAACGTCACATTGGCTGTTTCGATGGTCAACGTTCCGCCACCGGGCATGGCATCCCGCGCGTTGACTGCGAGATTTAAAATGACTTGTTCAATCTGCCCCGGATCCGCCTTGACGCTGCCCAAATTCTCACACCGGGTGGTCCTCAGTTCGATATCCTCGCCGATCAGGCGATGAAGCATTTTTTCGATGTCGACCACAATGGTGTTCAGATCGAGGATGAGCGGCTGCAGCACTTGCTTGCGACTGAACGCCAGGAGTTGACTGGTCAGCGACGCCGCGCGATTTCCTGCCTTGCTGATTTCTTCGATGTAACGATGATGCGGATCGTTTTCGTCCACGCTTCTTGAGAGCAATTCGCTGTAACCATTGATTGCTGTGAGAATATTGTTGAAATCATGCGCCACGCCACCCGCCAAGCGGCCAATGGCTTCCATCTTCTGTGCCTGATGAAGCTGCTCTTCGAGCTGTTTGCGTTCGGTAATATCACGGGCAATCCCCAGAACGCCCACCACATTTCCGCTTTGCATTTGCGGAGTCACCGTGAATTCACCTGTTGCGTAGTGACCAGCCTTGGAACGGATGCGCAGTTCGTAAAACGCCGGCGTTTCTCCCTCCAATACCCGCGCTACCATCTGGGTGGCCAACGGCAGGTCATCGGGATGGACGAGCGGCCCGAAGGGTTTTCCAATCCAGTCGGAAGCAGGCCAACCAGTGATCGCCTCGAATGCGGGGTTCAGCGATGTCAGTGCCCCGTCCACCGAAAGCGTAAAGATCGCGTCTCGTGCTGTTTCAATCAGGCTGCGGTAACGTTGCTCCGAATGGCGCAGTGCTTCCTCCGCTCGCTTGCGCTCCGTGATATCCTCGACGGACCCGACGAAACCACGGAGTTTTCCATCCTCCCCAATCATCGGAGCCCCCCGTGCCCGGACCCAAAGGACACGTCCATCTGCTGTCACGATGCGACCTTCGGGGGAATAGTCACCGCCTTCACGCACGAATGCCTGCCACTGGTTCAGAATCCGCTCCCGATCATCCGGGTGGAGTATGGCCACCCAACCTTCACCCAGACATCCGGCCAGGCTAAGCCCGTGGATCTGCCTGTACCGAGGATTGACGTACGTGCGCTTCCCATGAACATCGGCCATGAAGATGCCCAACGGCGAACTCGTACTGAGCGCCCGAAATAATTCCTCACTTTCCCGCAACGATTGCTCGGTCTTGCTCTCCTGAGCAGCACGGAGTTCCAATGACTCGGCCATCTGGTCGAACGCTGCCGCCAGCTGTTTCAATTCATCAGGACCCCTCGTGACGCCGGTGCGCGCGCTCAAATCCCCTCCGCTAAGCTTCTGGGTGGCCCGGAGTACGGGGTGGATGCGATGGACGACAAACATATTTCCCGCCGCCTCCGCAATTACCAGAATGAACAATGTCACGATGGTCAACAACGCGAGTGTGCGTGCCAGGGCGCGGTCAGCCTGGGCAAAGACGACCGAGGTCGGAATTCCAATACAGACATAGCCATTTGGAGAGCCTTGCCGCTCATACAAAGACGCGAAGGCATACAGGCGGCGTATCCCATCCGTTCCCTCCGACTCGGCAGTCCCTTCGCCGTTGTGAGACAGGGCCGCGCCCATGGGAGCCTCGCCTGCCACTTGCCGCCCCACTTGTTTCTCTAAATTGGGCTGCTGTGCCATAATCACACCGTCGCGGTCAACCACCAGCAAAGACGAGCCCGGTGGCAGGCTTGCCTGCCCCGCGAGTTGATTGAACCAGGACACGTCCAATGCAGCGAAGACAACGCACTGCAGATTGCCGTTACCGTCCAGTACAGGATACGCGCAGTTGACCGTGGATTTATTCGTGATGTGACCAATCTGATAGTCGCCAATTGCGAAACTCCGCGTCGACACTGCACGTTGAAACCATGTACGGTCGGAAACTGATACTCCCCCCTTTATCGGCAACGCACTGCAGACGATTGTCCCATCTGCTCTCGCTACACCGAAGTTAGCGTACTTTGGATCTTGGTTGAGCAAGCCCACCAGAAGTGCGTAGGAGGTATTGGTATCCAGATCGCGGAACGACGGTAAGCGCGCCAGAGTCAACAAAAGTTGATGGGCCTCCTCGATCGTACCGTCGTATTCATCGGATACATGCCGAGCCAGCTGGATTGTGTCCTGTTTCGCGTTAAGCCCAGCCGTCCGGCGTTGCTCCAAACCGGTATAGAGTGCAAACCCGAACGAGGGGATCACGCCCAACAATACGAGGAGCATCAATCTGGAGCGAATGCCAAGAAAAAACCGGCCCATGATTAACAATTCTTCCGTGCCCAACTGAACTCAGTTTCTCAGAAGAATTTGCCTCCTTTATCGTTTAAACCATTGCCTTCCAACGGATAATTCACCTTCTGAAACGCCTCCCATCTTATCCCTAATGGTGCAACTAGCATGCCGAGGGATGCATATGAGCCTGCCATAGGGCTCTTTGTGTCCAAGCACGCCAATCCTGATACAGAGAACATCCGTTGCACAAAATTGTCCATAGCCAGGGCATTCTCTCCTTGCGCCCTCGCTTCGCATCACTACAATCCCCACCGCCGTGGGAATTAGATCAAAACACCGGGGCGTTTTCCTTGACCGCGATGGAACCATCATGGAGGACGCAAACCATGTTGGAGAAATTGAAGGGGTGGTGCTGATCCCCACGGCGAAGCGCGCACTGAGACGATTGCAGGACGCGGGATATAAGCTTTTCATCGTGACCAATCAATCCGGCGTCGGGCGCGGCTACTTCACGCGCGAGGCAGTCGAGCAAATCCATGCATACCTCGACGAACAGTTCGGCACAGCCGGGATCAAATTCGACCGCTACTACGTCTGTCCGCATCACCCGGAAGATCATTGTGAGTGTCGCAAACCAAGACCGAAATTCCTGCGGGAGGCTGCGGACGAGTTTGGACTGGATCTGTCCCGCTGCTTCATGGTTGGCGACCGTTCCAGCGACATCCAGGCAGGCATCAACGCCGGAACAAAAACCATCCTCGTGATGACGGGCGTCGGCAGGGAGACACTGGCAAAAGCTGAAGCGAAACCGGATTATGTGGCCGACGACATCGATGCCGCCTCCGATTGGATCCTAGGGCAGCCGTGAGAGAGAGTGTAGTACCTGGAGCAATTCTTGCCCTCCCCATTTCCACAATCGGTTTTGCGCAAACGAGTCCAACCGGCCCAGCGTCCATCGGCACCGACTTCCCGCCAACGCCCGGACCCGAAGAGCGTGGACGGTTGCTGAAGCGGGTATTTACCGACTACACGGTCATGCTGTTCGCGCCAGCTGGCAGGCCATGGCTCGCTTCATGGAACGATGGAGACCAGATCGCAAGCTTTGAGAATCCGATGAACCATGTCGTAATCACGGCCCAGTACCTGAAGTTCCCGCTCGATCTGACGCTTAAGGTGGCAGCCGGCAATCGCGATGCGTTCATGGACAACGCCCTGCGAAAGTACTGCGCGATCCAGCTGACCCGCAGTCGCGACCCGGCTATCGCTT
>CAZAQZ010000065.1:0-10385 GCA_964487175.1 uncultured Verrucomicrobiota bacterium
CGTAAGACTTGCATATACTGTCAAAATCCTCGCCCGCAGCCACGTGATGAGTCGAATATGTCTCCAGTTGCTTCATCTTGTGGCAGGACCAGCAGCCGAGTTGCTCGATGAGCCGGCGGCCGTGATCGAGTTTCTCGCCGCCCTTCAAATTGGTCTCGTTGGCGTGGCATTTCAGGCAGCTCGCCTCGACGTATTTGTTCGGACGCATTGGCTGGAGAAGGAATTCCTGTTCCTCCCAGTGATAATTCTTCTGCCAGGCAACCTTCTGCGTCATCTCGACAACATTCTTCTTCGGCGCCGCACTAGGCGCCTTCGCTTCGTCGTCATCGTTGGTTTCCGGCAGAGCCTCGACCCACTGGTTCTTGACCGAATCGAATGTGTAGGGGTGCTTCTCTTCGTCGTCGGGCGTGTGGCCGGCGCGAGAGAACGTAGTCTCGCGATCCCAACCCCAGTGACAAACAGTGCAACCGTATGTGCTGGCGGGATGCGGCGAATTGTCGCCGACGAACAGATCGAGGTTCGGGTGGCCGTTCAACGGCTCTGGTTGCTTCGACCATTCGATGGCGGCAATCTTGTGCTGCTGGCGCCATTGCAGCTCTTCGGGCGGTGGATCCTTGCGATCAATGGCTTTGTGGCAAATGATGCAGCGATCCACGCGCGGCACGGTCGCGAAATTGACGTCGATGTGGTGATTGTCCACGACGATTTGTTCCACCTTGATGGGTGACGCCGCAAACTCCAGTAGCGGCAGGCGCACGACGGTTTGCACGAGAACATTGGTCATCTGGCCGAGACGAGTGGCCACGAGACTAACATTGTCCTGGAGGTGTTTGATCCTTCCTTGAAGCTCCTGTTCGCGGCCAATGAGGTCGTCCAGTCGCGCTTTGGCGTCTGCCAGATCCGCGTCGGCCTTCTGCTTCGCCAAATCCAGGCGGCCAACCTTGATGTTTTGATCCTCCGCCTTGTCCTTCCATTCAAGGACATCGGCGGAGTTGGTGTTGTCTCCGTTTTGTTCGAGGGCGGCCTCGTAGAACGAGCGGTACTGGTCACGCACCGCCTTTTGCATCGTGAACTCGCGGGTCTTCAAATCATCAGTGACCTGCGTGTCCGCAACCTCCTGCTTGAGCTTCGACTCCTCACCCTGCCTGGAGGCCAGTTCCTTGTTGGTGCCGGCGAGATCGTCCTGAAGTTTCTTCAGCCCCGCTTCCTCAGCCTTAACCTCCGCGGCCTTTTCATCGTTGGCGAGACGCTGCTTATCCAGCGCAAGGAATTCGCGCTGGTAGTTTTTCCATTCCCGATCGCCGTGCAACGCGAGCCAGGGAATTTTTCCGCCCGAATAGTCCACCCAGATCATCAGGACCAGGCAAAGCGTAAACGCAATGCTGCTGAGCAGAAACCACCAATTCAGCCGGGGGATATTATACTCGTGGACGGTCTCGGGTTGGTTTCTCATCGGCTCAGAACTTGATCCAAGGGGTGTCCACGAAATATTTCAGATTGACCGTCCAGCGCAGCACCATCTTCAACGGCAGCGTAAACATCGTGAGCAACAACATCACCAGGAAACTGTAGCGGCCAAAGTCCATCTGCTCGTAGAATTTCTTCAGCAGCGTCTTGGAGAGAATGAAGGGCATGGCCATGAAATAAAACGCCAGGAACAACAGGCCCGCGAACTCCCGCTTGCAGGCCATCGCTGCCTGATGAAGAAATGCCTGGATCGAATTGGGCGAGTTGGCGTCGAGGTTGGGCGGAAGCAATTGCGGAATCACGTTCTTCACCGCCGGCAACCCTTGATTGAACCATTCGATGTGCGTGACGTGATAGAGTTTTTGAAATCCCACCACCCACACGTAATCAGACAGGTTCACGCTGTTCAACGCGACGACGCGATGCGGATCCCAAAATTCAAAGGGCCCGAAAAAGTTCCAGCCAGGTCCGCGCAGGAACGTTCCCGTGATGATCATGAACACCCACAGCGCGAGGTACCCGTACAAGAACAGCGTGATCGACACCTTTCGTTCGCTGAACGTGTAGTAGCCATTGCCCTTCGGGTTGATGTCGATGTACGGGATCGCGCAAAGGCCCAGGACGATGATGCTCGGCAGCACCACGCCCGCATACCACGGATCGTAATACACCAGCATCTCCTGCAATCCGAGGAAGTACCACGGCGCTTTCGACGGATTCGGTGTGGCGGACGGATTGGCGGGTTGTTCGAGAGGCGCGCGCAGATAAATCGCCCACAGAATCAGTACGATCGAACACAGGATCAGCGCGATAAATTCAATGTACAACAAGTCGGGCCAGACCCACGTCTTCTGCTGTGATGTCTCGCGTTCCTCAGGCGGCAACTTCTCGTTGGCGCGCCGGTCGTTGTTGACGGCCTGCGTCATCGCCAGCCAGAGCACCAGCGCGGAAATGAACAACATCGCCGTGATCGGTACGTTGTCCGGTTTGCCGATGATGAGATAAAAATTGGGGTCCTTCATCCCGGCGATCACCGCCAACGCCAACAGCACAATCACCGCGGTGCCCATCCACCAATTGAACACAAACCGCCGAAACCGCAGCATCAGCAACAGACCGACCGTCGCCAGTGTAAAGCTCAGCCACGGCGTGGCCAGCACGTTGGCCGTCGCCTTGAACGCTTCGAACAACACGTTATGATGTACCGCCGCCTGTTCCATTTGGGATTGCCAGCCTAACCAACTCCACTCACAGCGGCCCCGAAACGCCACCGTCCTTGCGGATCCGCCAGAAATGCACCGCCATCAGCACCGCTGCAATCAGCGGGATGCCGATGCAGTGCAACACGTAAAATCGCAACAGCGTGGTGCCGCCCAGCTCGCGCGCACCGATCAACATGAACCGCGCGTCATCACCCGGGTGCACCAACGGAACGCCACCAATTTGCAGAAAATCCGCAAACGGCCCGGCCGCGCCCACCAGCGGAGTAGCCTTCGCCATGTTCGAACCGACCGTGATCGCCCAGATCGCCAGCTGGTCCCACGGAAGCAGGTAACCGGTGAACGACAGCAGGAAGGTCAACACCAGCAGGATCACGCCGATGCACCAGTTGAACTCGCGGGGTGGCTTGTAACTGCCGGTCATGAACACACGAAACATGTGCACCATGACCATGATGACCATCGCGTGCGCCGACCATCGATGCAGTTCGCGCATGATGCCAAACGGCACCTGCGACCGGATGTCCAGCATGTCCACGTACGCGCCTTCGACGGTGGGCCGGTAATAAAACATCAACAGCACGCCCGTCAATGTGAGCACCAGGAACAGGAAGAATGACAGTCCACCCGCGCACCACGTGTAGCGCAGTTTCACGCCGCTGGTGCGCACCTTCGTCGGATGCAAATGCAGGAACACGTTGCCCAGCATGATGAGCACGCGTTTGCGGTCCGTGTTCGGGATGCCGACACGGAAAATCGATTTCTTTACCTGCGAATCAAGAACCGCGTTCTTAATTTTGCCTAACATAATCTCTCCTGCGACCTGTTCACGGCTTACGCGGCGATGAACGCCCGCGGATCGTCAAACTCACCCTTTTCCCAGAAGAATATCCTGCCCTTGTTCACGATGATCTGTCCGTCATCGGCCAGCGAAACCTCACAGCGCCGCATCGGGAACGGCGCGGGCCCTTCGAAGTTGATGCCGTCGATCGTGTAACCGCTGCCGTGACAGGGGCATTTGAAAATGTGCGCATCGGGCATCCAATTCGGCGTGCAACCCAGATGGGTGCACACAGCCAAAATCGCAAACACCCGTTTATCGTGATTGACCACCCACACGCGATGGGCGGGCATGAACGACACGTCCACCGTGCCCGGCGGGAAATTGCCCGGCGGACCCACCTTGAACACTTCGATCTTCGTGAAGTCCACACGCGGCACCATGAACGCAAACAACGCCGACAACCCGCCGCCGACGGCCGCCGCAAACGCGACCCACGCCAGCGCGAGATTGATGATGAACTGCCGCCGCGGGAGCGGTTTGCCGTCCTGGTCGAGAAAGCCCTTGATCTTCAGCTTGCGAAGCGCTTCCTCGCGCGGCGACAACGGTTGCCCCTGCTGCGGTTTGTCTGCGCCCTGTACTTTCAATGATGTCTCAGCCATGCCCTATTTCTGTTTCAACTTGTTCAACTGCTGAATCGCGGCATTGCGTACCTGCAAATCCGCGTCTCCGGCGGCCACTTTTTCCAACAACGGCACCGCACCGCTGCCATCCAGCTTCGCCAGAAGCATGACGGCTGCGGCACGATATCGCGTGCGGTTCTCCGGGGTTGCGTCCGTGAACCTGTCCACGTACTCCTTGTCCAACAACTTCATCAGCATCGCGTGGCCCGTGGCGTCACCCTTGTTTGCCAGCGCGAATGCCGCGTTCCACTTGACCAAATCATCCGGATCGTTGAGCGCCGCGCGCAACGTCGTGCCCGCCTGGGGCGCATCCATGGAACCGAGCGCGTACACCGCCATCAGTCGCACCGACGGCTCCTGCGAACGCGTCAGGTCGACGATCGTCAAGGCGGACTCCTGATCGCCGAGCCGCGCCAGCGCCCAGAGACAGTTCTTCACCGTGTCCGGATCACTGTCGCTGAGCCCGCTGCGCAACGCAGGCAGCGCCTCCGGGTCCCCCAACAACCCCAACACCAACGCTAGATACCGACGCGTCTTCGGGTCTTCACCCGCCGACTCGTTGAACACCTGCACGATCTCCGTCACCGCGTGCGGGTGCTGCGCCAAAAACTGGTCGCGATCCGCGCTCATCTGGGCGGTGACATCGAAAATCCCCTGCCAGCGCTTGGATTCCTGGATGTAATTCAACAGGTATTCCGCCTGTTGACTGCGGCGCATGCCGGACGACGCCCGCAACGACTGGAGATAATCGTCCATCCCCTTGCGTTCGGATGTCAGCCACATGAACATCGCTCCCAGCGCCACGCAAAACAGCACCACGCCCAGCGGGATCACCACCAACTGCACGATCAACGTCGTGAGCCGCGATTTTTCCTCGACGACGCTTGCCGGGCTCTCCGCCGGGACACCTGCGGATGGCTGTGGCTGCTGACTGCCGTCACTCATTGCAAAGAACTAGTGCTTCTCCAGTTGACCGGGAAGCATCGCCGCCCGATGGGTCGGCGCATTGGGTACAATAATCGCGTCCTTGTCGCAAACGATTTCACAAAGCCGGCACGCCACGCATTCGGCCGCTACCACCTCGGCCACCTTGTAATGACCCGTCCCCGTGTGTGTCGGGTCCTCGATCATGTGAATGCAATCGAACGGGCAAATATCCACGCAGAACTCGCAGCCGGTGCAATCGTCGACGATGACCTTGGCCTTGGGGATATCCTTGGGTTTGATGCGGTCAACGAGGTTGCCGTATTGGTCCTGGATGCAGGAGACGGGACAATAAATGGCGCACACGCCGCAATCGATGCAGCCTTCGACGTGAATGGTGTACAGCTCCTTCGATTTGCCGCTGATGGTGTCCACCGGACACTTCAGTTCGCAAACCGTGCAGCCAATACACGTATCTGTGATGAAATAAGCCATCCGTGCGACCGTTCCAGCCCCTCAAACACTGCCCCAAGCGCCCCGCTTGGGAAAAATTTCACAAGCGAATATATCACGCTGCCCCTAAAGGGCAACAGGGAAATTGGGGGAGAAAACGGGAGGTTGGAGTAGCACCGACATACTTGATTCGAAGGTTTACGGGAGGGCGAGGCTCCCGCCAAGCCATGTCGTTTCGGCTATTCGGCGCAGGTTTGCCTTGAAAACGGCATCGCGGCGTCTCGTGGACTTGACTTCCGACCGTGCCGCCCGGCTCGTTGATTCCGAACTTGATTTGGGTGCGGGGAAGTGGTCAAAATACGTCTGTTTGCTAGCGCGGGCGTAGCATAGTGGTAATGCACCGGCTTCCCAAGCCGGCTAGGTGGGTTCGATTCCCATCGCCCGCTCCACCTTCTTTCGAGTTCCTTGGGGTTCCCTAGACGTCAAGGCCGAGGATGACGCCGGGGCTTGGTGACCAGATCGGAGGTACCTGAACTGTTCCGTCGTCAAAAATCCTGAAGCCGACATGTTTCAGTGCGGCTGACTTGCGTTCGCGGCCCAGGAAAGTAAACGTCACCAACCAGTGAGGAACGATGGCGGCTTCGTCAGCCGGCGGGAATGGGATGCCGAGTTTTTGCTCAACCTTCGCCCTCATCTCGCTGAGCCATTCGGCGTTGCTCGTCATATAATCCCTGTCGATTCGCACCGCGTGACCGCTGGATGATCGAAACTTCGTTTCCTCATTCAGATGGGCCTTCGCCAGCAAAATGGCTTCTTCTTCGGTCATCACGTCACCATCAAGTCCGGCACGGTTACCGTCTCCGGTACAATGTATGACTGAATCAGGAAGGCGCAAGGGGCGACGTTGAGGGCCGGTTTCAGTTGGGAACAGGCGGCGGCAAACTTTGAACAGGGATGGCAACTGCTTTGTCTCAAGTTCAGTTTCTTGGTCTTTGAGTTGCGGCGGGCGGGTTGGAGGAACAGAGGTTCCCGTGGTCGAGCCCACAAACCATCAACCCCGCCGGTTCGGAGACCAAAGCGCAGAAAATTGAGGGCGGCGCATCCAAACGGGTGCGCCGCTTTCATTTACGGTCGGAGAATTGGCAGGGCTGGGGCGGCTCCTCAAGGAGTAATGGCAAACCGATAGAACCCTTGCGGCTGGGAAGTGTCGACAAAATTGGTCAGCGTCAGGAGCGCGCCGATGCTGTTACTGATCGATGCGCCTAAGACGTTCGACCAGGCTCCAGAGGTCAGCGAGTTACGGTACTGCAATTGATAGGTCTCGCCTGCTACGGAGGGGATGTTGAAAACAACATTTATGCCCGCCAATTGAATTCCAGAAATCTGGTTGGGCGGCGGGTTGAGAGGAAATGTCAGTTTGAACACAGTTCCATCGTTGCTCGTCCCGCCTTGGATAGCCGTTCCCTAGAAATTTCCGTCCCTGCCCTGCACGAGGGTGCCATACGGCTCGGTTGTTTCATCGTCCGAGGCGACAAAGGAGTAAAGTGTGGTGTAAGTGCCGCTTGGACTGATCCAAAACACGATGCCATTGTCGCTCGTCCCGCCTCCGCCGGTCGTGCCATAGAAATTGCCGTCGCTGCCTTGGACGAGCCCAGCATCTGGATAGGCTCCATCGTTGGGGTAGCCGAGAAAGGAGTAAAGGCTCGTGTAGGTGCCGCTGGGATTGATCCGAAACAAGGTGCCCCAGCCCCTCTGCCCGCCTACGGAGGCCGTCCCGTATAAATTGCCGTCGCTGCCCTGCACTAACCCGGCCTCTGGAAGGCTCCCATCGTTGGTGGCAAAGTTGGCGGAGCCGAAAAAAGAGTGAAGATTCGTTTCGCTGCCGCTGGGGCTGATCCGAAACACGGTACCGGGGCCGCAGCTGAGGCAGTTCGTCCCGCCTTTAAAGGTCGTCCCGTAGAAATTTCCGTCGGCACCCTGTACTAGTGTGGCTTTTGGGTTGGCCCCATCGTTGGGGGAGCCGGCAAAGGAGTAAAGATTCGTATAGGTGCCGCCGGGACTGATTCGAAACACGGTGCCGCAGCCCAGAGGACCACAGTTCGTGCTCGTCCCGCCATAATAGGTCGTCCCGTAGAAATTGCCGTCACTGCCTTGAACTAGTCCGGCTTCTGGCCACTCGCCATCGTTGGGGGGGCCGACAAAGGAGTAAAGTGTGGTGTAGGTGCCGCTTGGACTGATCCGAAACACGGTGCCATTGCCGCTTGTTCCGCCGTGATAGGTCGTCCCGTAGAAATTCCCGTCGCTGCCTTGCACGAGCGTGGCCTTTGGAAAGTTTCCATCTGTGGCAGCAAACGAGTAAAGAGTCGTGTAGGTGCCGCTGGGGTTGAACCGAAACACGGTGCCTTTGTTGCTCGTCCCGCCGAAATAGGTCGTCCCGTAGAAATTCCCGTCGCTGGCCTGCACTAATCCGGCTTCCGGGGCTGCTCCATCGTTGGGGGAACTGCCGAACGAGTACAGATTCGTGTCTGTCTGTGCGGCGGCATTAAACGCATGACCTGCCAAGGCCAAAAGCATAATTGCAATAATAAGGTGGGGTGTTTTTGCCGTCGACAACCCAACCCGAGTCCCTTTGTCTACGTCTAACATGCCTCTCCCAGACGTTGCCAAACTGATTGTTAGTCTAGCATTCCGGCCATGGCAAGTCGAGCTGATTCCGGTCCGGCACGAGTGGATCGGAGCGGTCTCTACCTTGGTCACCTTGGGCAGTTTTGACGATTTCCGACTAGAGTAACTAACCTAATATATTTCACTATCCTAACTTATCAGGTTTATGGTAGAGTGGCGGTCAGAATGTATCGAAAACAAATACAGTTCGACGCAGGCGAGGCCAGACGGGGGACGTCGACCCCCAGACGACTCGACGTTGGACGCCGGTTTCCCAAAAAATGCGGCCTAGTGTAACCTAATGTAACCTAGTGAAGGTTTAATATTTTTTTAGAAGCGAGATGAGTGACAATATGTCGGTCGCCCGCCGCTTTTTGCCCGCTGGCAAACGGGACGGGTTCTGATATTCTTAACCCAACATGCCGAAAACGGGCGTCATTCACATCGAGGAGACCGAGACCAAGGAGCATCTCGACGTTCCCTGGAACGTGATCGTCCACAACGATCCGATCAACCTGATGAGCTACGTCACCATGGTGTTCCAGCGCGTGTTCGGCTACGCGCGCGACCGGGCCGAACGTCACATGCTCGAGGTGCACCAGAAAGGCCGGTCGCTGGTCTGGTCGGGAGGACGCGAGCAGGCGGAGCATTACGTGCATCAGTTGCACAGTTATCAGTTGCTCGCCAAAATGGAGAAATCATCCTGATGAGCGGCTTGTGCGTGGAGCCGATCGATGCCAAACACATTCGCATCAGCGGCATCGAACCTTTTCTTGCCAATTGCCTGGAGGGCGTGGCCGACGTCCTCGAGAAACGCGATTTGCCCCAAGTCAGGGAACGGTTGTTCCCCGATCCCACTCCCGCGAACATCAAAATGAACGAGGACTGGCAGAAACTCATCTCGCCCGATCTGCGCCACCTGTTCGTCTCCGCCGGCGACATCGTCACAAGGGATTTGACGGGGTTGTCGGAGGACCCGCGTGAGACGGGTTCCTACCTTGTCACCTTTCCCACCGAGCACCTCAACGCATGGATGAGCGCCTTGAACGAAGCGCGGCTGATCCTCGGCGAATTGTTTCATATCACCGAAAAGGACCTGAACAGGAAAAAGTTCGACGGCGCCGGCGCGCGGACGCTGGCGATTATCAGGATTCACATGCTCGGGTATCTGCTGCAGCTTCTGGTCGAATTTGAGACCGGAAATACGGGAGTCGGCCGCGATGAGCCAAAAGATTCTGTTTGAAGGGCAGGCGGTCAAGACCGAGCTGATCGTGATGATGCTGGAAAAATGGGACCTGCATCCGCAATTCGAGGAAGTGTCCGCCGATCCGGACACCGGAAACATGGATCGCGACACGCGTGTGTTGATTCCCGAGGCGGAATACGAACGGGCGAAGGAAATTCTCTGGGGAGAAAGCGAGATTGAACGCGCCGGATTTTAGGCGGATTCATCCATGAGCGCAAAAGGATATGCGGTACTTGGTGTGTTGGTCATCGTGCTCACCATCGCGGTGCAATATCGCCGCGAGATCGACCATCGATTTTTTCCCCGGCATTTCTGGACCGGTGAAGTCAATTCCTGCGAAGCCAGCCTGAAGGACCAGAAGGACAAGTGCGCGGCGCTTGAGGAACTCCTCCAGCTAGCCGGTGACACGGGCAATCAGAGCAAGAACACCGAAGATCTCGGAGTGAAGGAGTCGAAACCCGGTGATGGGGATGTCGTGAATAAGGCGCAGCAGAAAGTCGAAGCCGGCGCATCGATGTTCTCCAACGATCTCGTCCGATGCCAGGCCACTGTGCAAAAGAAGGAACAGGAACTTGAAGCCGCTCGCGCCGAGCTGGCGAAAGTCCAGTAATGAGGGATTCAACCACCGCTGACGCAATCGCTGGCCACCCAATGACCGCTGCGCACTTCGTGCCATTCGAACGGTTGTTCCTGCAGCCTGGCGCGAATCTCTTCCGGGGAAAGATTTCCCGGCGGCCAGATCAACCGCTGCCGGCGTTGCGACGCGTCCACGGTCGGCACCGCGGAGAGCAACGCCTGCGTGTACTTGTGCATCGGGTTGGAATAAATCTAATCCGCGGTCGCTTCCTCGAAGATCTTGCCAAAATACATCACCATCACGCGGCGGCTGATGTGTTCCACCACCGCCAGGTCGTGCGCGATGAACAGATAGGACAGCATGAGCTTCT
>CAZAQZ010000066.1:0-10381 GCA_964487175.1 uncultured Verrucomicrobiota bacterium
GCGGGAATCTCGTAGCTGAATCCGAGGTCGTTATGAAAATGATGCGAGGCCGCTCTCTGGCAAGTGTGGTCATTCTTTCGTTTGTTGCCATCATGTTATGTTATAGATGGGCATTCCATTCGTTTGGTGGTCTCCGGTGCAATTGTTTCGGCGTCATCGGGAGGCTTCTTCACTTGGGCCCACAACAGGAAAAACAAACTACTTTCTTTGCCTTAATCCTACTGACTCTTACCACAACTCCTTGGATGTTTTGTATATCTCGAAATGCCGTTGGGAGGGTGGCTCGCGCTCTATCATTATTTCTTCTGGTGTTGTTCGCACAGCAAAGCGCCTACTGCCAACCGACTGTAGAAATCAAAGGGCATTATGATGGTTGGGAAGTTAATGGACGATTTTCTACGAACGCAATGCTCCACGTGGGCTTTGTTGCGACAATTTCTGGCAACACTTGGAGAATACACAGCACAAACCTTGATGACAACACTGACTGGGCAGAACTTGATTATGATGGTACAAACACCTATACGTTCATCCCATATGCCGGTCATTTCATAAAAGCCAGACCGGAAAGCAATCTTGTATTTGCAACTATCTCTCCCACGCCTTACTACCTCCAAGCTACATGGGACCAACTGCGCACTTATTTTCCATGGGTTACGTACGGCCTATCCCCACGAGCTGCTCGCATAGAGGGAAATGGGACTGCAGAAATACCGGTTCCGTGGGAGATGCCTCGCCTCACTCCGTTAGCCTATGGGTACAAATGGGAAATCGAGTCTTCCGATGATGGAAGATTTATGGACAGCTGCCAGGTGGTGCGGGACACCTCTTTGGATTTGGATAACGAGAAGAGCGAACTACTGCGGCCTGAGATGCTCTATCCCTCCACCCTGGTGGAGCGGAATCGAGACAGAGAGAGCCTGTTGACGAGAAAAGAAACGCCAGATGGCTTTGTTATCGCCCGCTACAAGTGCACGGATTGGTATCGCACCAACGGTCTTGTGATTCCGGCGGCATCAGAACTCACGATCGGCAATTACACCGGAAGTGGCACCCGCTATCGCGGGCACATTTTTAAGCTAACCGCTACAGCGATCTCGCTGACCAATATCGGCCATGAACTTCTGCCGAATCCAATTCTGCCGACCTATGTGAATGATTATCGCTACAGAAGGTCAGGCAATAGCCGGATATTCAGACGTGCAGAGTATACTCTTCGGCCTGGAGACTCTTGGAAGTCTGGGAATGACCCTGCACTACTGGGGCAAGCGGAAGAATGGTTGAAGAATGGCCGGAGATATGACGACTATGGTATTTCGTGGAGAAACATTTTAGTGTGGTCGATACTGGCGGCATTAGTCGTGCTGCCCGGCGCGGCCATACTATGGCCGAAGAAGTTAAACCAAACCGACTGAAAGGAGTTACAGCATATGAAGAGAAGAATTATACTCTTGTGTGCAGTCATGACAGTGGGACTGTTCGTGGCCTGTGTAAGTGTGCTTGCTGCAGCATGCGGTGAAGACTGTAGTGGCAGCTGCACGTGGACCAACACGGATGGCACTACCGGGCCAGGTACCTGCTCTCTACATGCCTATGGATGCAATTGTGCCCACAACAGCTGACGACGGCGATTAATTGCATTTATTAGTCGGATCGTTAGATTAGACTGCTGGCTGCAGAGGAAAGTAGAGGCGGCTCGTATTTACTCTGTGCCTATTCGTATGATAGGCACAGAGTATTTACGTTGTTGGCATGCCTCGTTTGTAACATTCGATTGTACGGACACAGTTTTACGAAACAGCAAGTCTAAGAGAACCCCTAAGAATGCGAAAGGCGCCTATCGCAGCACTCTTGACGCGCTCTCGAACGACAATACGGCTTTGTTTCGGTTATTACGCAATCGTGTATGCCTTCGCTGTATTAGGCGCCTGTAGGGTAATTCCTTTCTGGGGAGCATGGTACGCCTTCCACCGAGCCTTTCACGAACAAGCCAACGCACTTCTACGGGGTGAGCTTGCGTTAGGTCATAATCCGGGGGACTTGGCCGTTGACCTTTGCTGGTCGGAGGGAGGTGTGCATCAAGTGTGGGGATTGGGGGTCCCTTTTTGGCGCTTGCCGTTCGAAGCATTAGCCAGACTACTCGGGCAACCAGCTTTTCCTGATCGGATTGAGCTGGGGCTGTTCATGGCTGTGGTAGCCTATATGGTGTTATCGATATGGATGCCGTCGGTGCGCAGACGCGATTCAGAACTCATTGCCCGCACCAGCAACGGTCGTGTTTCGAGCGGCCTAATAAGAACAGCTCCTCTTCCGACGATTGATTGGACGCAGCTTGTGATGTTTCTAGGTATTATAATATTGCTACTGTTGTTTGCTCCACTGACTAATCTTCTCCGCTACCGAATGCGTGTCTATGAGGAAGTGCTGGTATATGTCCATTTTGTTGGTATTGCACTGGCTTGTGGGGTAATAGCGTTGGTCCGGAATCCCAGCTGGTGGCGATTTGCCTCTCTCTGTACATTGGCGGGGCTCGGGGGTTTCGTGCGGCCCACACTATTGTTTTATGGACTTGCAACAGTGATCGTGGGCGGTTTGGTGATGGTGTGCTGGTCGCTGCAAAGACAAAACCGAAGCAACCATGGAGCAATTCAAGGCTCAACCTCGATGCGTTCGCTCAGTCTGATGTTGCTTCTGGGAGCCTGCCTGTTTGCTGTGGGCGGCGGGTTGTTATTTCTGACTAACCGAATGCGGTTTGGAAGTGGTTGGGAGTTCGGCCATAGCCTGAATGTACAATCGGGAGATCTTTTACCGTCGGTCTATTCAACGCGCTTTGAGTACCCGTTTATGCGAGTGCCGTTGACGGAGGCCGCTCGCGAACTATTCGGAGCGCTATTTCAGGTTAAGAAATTCAACCGCAGCTTTTATGAGCAGGGAATTGTTAAGGGGCAATCTTCGACTGTTCGTTGGCGGCAGTTCACCTATAGTACGTACGACCTTTCCTATGCTGTGTGCGTTGGCCTAGCATGGATCGTGGGAGCTTGGTTGACGTTTAGATGGGTGAGCTCAGCACCTCAAGCCTCAGGTAAGTCTGGGTATGGGGGGCGCGGCCTGCCGCCGATTTCAGCATTGTTCATCATGTGGTCCGTCTTGGCCTCCGTGCTTTTGGCGGCGTTCTATTTAAGAAGCCCGGTGATTTGTTCTCGTTACATGTTGGACTTCTCGCCTGCGTTCGCCGTACCATTAGCAGGACTGTGGTGTTGGACGATTGAACGGATTGCGCTGATGCAGCGCTCAAAATGGATCTTCGCTTCTGTACTCGTCGTCCTCATGACCTGGCAAGGTTCGGAAATTGGTCTAGGTAAGAGCGAGTATGGGCCGCCGCTCTCTGTAACGAAAACGGAGTTGCTCGAACGAACTCGGCTACGATCACAGCCAAGTAAACCGTTGCCCAATGAATATCGCTTGGGGAACTCCATTGAAGCCTTTGGGATTCCGTACAACGGCTCAGGATGGGATGAGATAAGTGGCCAGTTGTCAGTATCCGCGATTTTCTTTGTACAAGACCCAGAATTTTTAGAGCTTGAGCTTTCAGTTGCGCCGGGAGAAAATGTGCAAGAAGCTTCAGTGGCTTGTGTTCAGGCAAAAGTTGGGCTGGAGTTTCTGGATCGTGAGTCCATCGTCCGTACGAATGAAGGCTGGATTGTGCGCTTTGCAGGCCCGAAAGAACGTCGCTACCAACAAGGTGTGCAACCCGCCTTTCTAGCCATCGTTTCGCCTCAAGAACTGGCTAAATTCGCGAGCACCCCGACGCCATGGATTCTTGGGCGACTGAGCTGGCGTTCCGTCGCCTCACAACCGCGAAATAGCAAATGAGGTATCGATATTTCACAATCGTCCTCGCATTGGCAACAAGCCTCCCTCTGGCTGCTTGTTCTTCGCGAGACAAATCAATGCGTCCAGAAGATCTAACCGCTTCTGCATGGGCTGCTCTAAAGGAAAAACCAGAATTAGCCATAAAGAAAGCACAAGCGTGTATTGACCGGTACGAAGATGAAGCGATTGAGCAACAGGATGCGATAACCGCCGCTCCACCAGTGGGCAAAGTTACCCCCGACCAGAAAGCAAGCATCTCGGCGAATTGGGCCCTTAACAATGTCGGCACTTGTTACTACATCCAGGGAAAGGCATTTGCAAAACTGGGTCGATTTGACAAAGCCCAAAAGGCCTACGAAAAGGCGCAACACTATTCTTATGCTCGCACGTGGGACCTAAACTGGGAAGGCTTTTTCTGGTCGCCGGCTGAGGGCGCCAGCAATGAACTGGTCTATTTGCGGTAGTGGATAAGTTGTGGCGATGGGGCCAGGGGACCACGTCTGGTTTGTATGCTGGGTTCCGGGGAAAACGCTCGACAAAACAACTATCGGGCGTAACACTCAATAGCTTTTCCAAAGCAAATGAAACTTGCTAACATGCTTTTACTGGCGGCGGCATTAACACTTGGAACGGGGTGCGGTGCTGGCGAACTCAAAGTCAATTCATTAGCTGACACACAAACGGTCATCCGCAATGCAAAGCAAATGAAAGCCTTGAGAAAGGAAGTTGATGATGCAGAGGCTGCCTATATCAATGCGAGTCGCGATGAAAGCGTCTCCAAAGATCAAACCGAGAAGCTTTGGAATATTTACGCGCAAATTGATGATACAAATCTCCCGAAGATTTTTGAATTAGCGAGGCAAGATCCCGCATCGGAAACGGCATTGGAAATGTTTGAATGGATCGTTACGAACCAGCGGATTCAAAGGCCTTCACTATATACCAACGGTGTTCAATCGGTTGAATTTCTCCGCGACTACCATGTGGCCAACCCGAAGATTGCCCGGATTTGTCGGCTGCTGGGAACCCGCTGGCAACCGACTTGCCAGCCAGTCATAGAGTTTTTGAAAGTTGCCGCCGAAAAAAATCCCGACCGCGAAATCCGCGGACAAGCCATGTTAGCACTTGCGCGTCTCAAAAAGAGTAATTCTGAAGAACTTGTGTTCTGGGAAAACGCACCTCGTGGTGATACGCGGTTTGAAAAGGCCAGGACTGCTTATATGGAAGCGGCAATGAACGAGACATCTAAGGCTGTCTCGCGGGAAGCAGAGAAATTATTCAATGCCGTTCTCGATAAATACGCGGACTGTCCGACTCTTCAACCGACCAACACCTGGCAAGTCAAAGCCACCCTGGGCGAAGTTGCGAAAGCCGAACTTTATGAATTAAACCACTTATCTCTTGGCAATGTGGCTCCAGAAATTGAGGGCAAAGACATTGATGGCAAAGAAATCAAATTGAGTGACTATCGAGGAAAAATCGTGGTGTTGAGTTTTTGGGCTTCGTGGTGTGGGCCGTGTATGGCGATGTTGCCATCAGAAGTAAGGCTTGCGGAACGAATGAAAGGAAAGCCATTCGCGCTGGTCGGCGTCAACGGCGACTCGCGTCGTGATGATGTCGAGCGCGCGGTTGAGAAGGAAGAGATAACGTGGCCGTCGTTTTGGAATAAAGAAGGCCCAAATGGCCCGATCCCAACTACGTGGAATGTCTCCGACTGGCCTACTGTTTTTGTAATAGATCCCAATGGCGTAATTCGATTTAAGGTAGCGGGCTATGGTGGCACCAATGGTGAAAACGTTCTTACACAAAAAATCGATGAAATTCTTGGCGAGGTTTTAGGTAAACCTCGTACTTAGAACGTACCCAAACAAAGCTGAATGCCTACGAATACACGTTGCGCCATTGGATTTCGTGATGGGTTCTAAAGCCAAGCGACGGTTTTGTTTCGGTTATTACTCGATATTGTACGCTGCGTGCTTACTGATCTGTTGCGGAATCATTCCTTCCTGGCGGAGATGGTATTCAGCCAGCCTTCTTCCTTACAGCACAGCTTTTCGTGCGCAGACGGATGCCTTTCTCAGAGGAGAGCTTGCATTGAGCCACAATCCAAGAGATTTAGCCCTTGACCTTTGCTGGTCGGAGGGAGGCGTGCATCAAGTGTGGGGATTGGGGGTCCCTATTTGGCGGTTGCCGTACGAGGCCTTGGCAAGGGCGTTCGGTCAGCCAGCCTTTCCGGACAGATTGGAGCTTGGACTGTTCATGGCACTGGTTGCCTACATCGTCTTGTCTACATGGGTGGGGCCTGTGCTGAACCAGAATTCGCCACATGTCGGCATATCGGTAAAAGGCCTTTTTACTAAGCAAGTAGCAGAGGCAACGCCGCAATCGGGAACCAACTGGACACAAGCGGTGGGCGCTTGTGGCGCGGTGCTGCTGTCATTGCTGTTCGCGCCGTTACTTCACCTCCTGCGTAGTCCGATGTGGCAGTATGAGGAAGTCCTGGTGTACGTATATTTGTTCGGCATCGTGCTGGCTTGTGGGGTAATCTCGTTGGCACGGAATCCAAAGTGGGGACGCTTTTGGGGTCTATGTGCTTTGGCCGGGCTCGGGGGCTTGGTGCGGCCCACACTGGTGTTTTATGGCCTAGCAACAGTGATCGTGGCCGGTTTGGTGATGGCGTGCAGCCTATCTCAATCTCAGAATCGAGCCCAGCAGGGAGAGATTCGAGACTCACATCTAATGGGATTACCGATCTCGCGTTTGCTGAGCGGGGTCTTCCTGTTTGCATTGGGCGGTGGATTACTTTTTCTAACCAATCGCGTGCAATTTGGAAGCGGCTGGGAATTCGGTCACAAATTGAATGTGAACCGCGAACCAGCAGGCGTGGTGTTTTATACTACTCGCTTCGATGATCCATTTAGCCGAGTGCCCCTGAAGGAAACCGCGCGTGAGTTATTTGGAGCGCTGTTTCAGGTAAGAAACTTCAATCACCAAGATTGGTATGCGCGAGGAATCTTTGAAGGACAATCGCCGACCCTTCGCTGGCGCGGTTTTAACTTGAGCACGTACGACCTTTCGTACGCCGTGTGCGTTGGCCTGGCCTGGATAGTGGGAGTGTGGTTGATGTGGAGATGTTTGCGTCCAGTGACTCGAACTTCTCCACAGTCTGGGCGTGGTGGACGCGGTCTGCCGCCAGTGTCTGCATTGCTCATTCTTTGGTCACTCTTGGCTTCCTTGCCCTTGGCCGCATTTTATCTGAGAACTCCGGCGATTGCGGATCGTTACATGTTGGACTTTTCGCCTGCGTTTGTGGCAGCTCTCATAGGATTGTGGTGGTGGACGGTTGAATGGGTTTCCGCGTGGACACGGTTCTCAAAATGGATACACATCGTGCTTTTGTTGGCGCTCATTGGCTGGCAGGGTTCAGAAATCGCTTCAGGCAGGAGCGGGTTTGGACCTCCGGTTTCCCGAACATGGGAGGAGCTGCCCGAAATAGTTCCGTTGCGAAATGAGCGAGACAAGTCCCTGCCCAATGAGTATCGTGTAGGTAGCACTCTAGGAACTTGGGGGATTCCGCAAAATGGCTCAGGATGGGATGAAACAAGTGGGCAGTTGTTGGTGTCCGCCATATTCTTTGTGGAAAATCCAAACTTTCTGGACATTGAGCTTTCAGTTGCGCCGGGACAACATGTGCGGGAAGCTTCTGTGGCGTATATTCGGGCGAAAGTGGGGCTGGAGTTTCTGGACCGCGAGTCCATCGTCCGCACGAACGATGGCTGGATCGTGCGCTTTGGGGGACCGAAGCAACGCCGCTATCAACAAGGTGTGCAATCCGTCTTCTTGGCTACCGTTCCGCCTGAAGAACTGGACAAATATGTGAGCACACCGACGCCATGGATTCTTAAGCGGTTGAGTTGGCGCGTGGGACAGAATTGAGGATGCCCTATGAAACAATGTGAAGGCTTTCAAGACCGTGGAATCAAGTGTGAAATGCTTCATTCTCTAGAAACTGCGTGCCTCGGTGTCATCATTCCCGTGTTTAACGAAGCCAGAACCATAGACGAATTACTGCGACGAGTGTTAGCTCAACCAAACGTCTGTGAAATCATCGCAGTGGATGATGCGTCAAGCGACGGAACCGTTCACCTCCTGCGCCCTTGGCCCCAGCGCGACCGTCGTGTGCAGGTATTGGAACACCGTGTGAATCGTGGCAAGGGGGCGGCGATTCGCACAGCTTTGGCCGCATCAAGAGCCGCCGTGGTGATTATTCAAGATGCGGATCTGGAGTATTCTCCCGACGACTACACATTTATGCTAGAACTGATTCTCAGCGATCAGGCAGACGTAGTTTATGGCTCTCGTTTCAGTACGAAGGACAAGCTGTCGAACTCGTCTTGGCACACGTTCGGGAATCGCTGCCTGACGTGGTGTTCCAATCTTGCATCCGGTCTGAAGCTGACTGACGAAGCAACCTGCTACAAAATGTTCCGTCAAGAAGTGCTCAAGAGAATTGAGCTGAAAGAAGATGGATTTGGTTTCTGTCCTGAAGTAACCGCCAAGATCAGCAGGCTTGGTGTTCGCGTGCGCGAAGTTCCCGTATCGTATCATGGGCGCACGACAGCGGAGGGCAAAAAGATCCGGTTGAGGGATGGCTGGAATGCACTGAAATGCATTGTCAAATACAACTTCTTGCGCTAATTCAAGCTAAACAGGAAGCGTTTTAGGATGGCACACAGACACCCTATTCGCGTTAATGAGGTTGAGCGCCGGGGTATGTGCAGAAGAATCTGTGTGAGGGCGCGATGACGATAGTGACCGTGTAGCGGTTTCGTTGCGAGACCGTAAATGCTGCGGAATTTAGCGCCTTGAGGCAATGCGGAAGGCGGAAGTCAAAGTGTCACGCGGAAGATATCAAACGAATCCACCATCACTTTTTCCGGCTGGCCAGGAATCAACCAAAGAAACACTCAACTGCAAGAGCGCTGAACCCAACTATTCGATTCCGCGAAAACCGGAGTTTCACGCATGAACATTTTAGCTGTTGCTGGACCGGGCTCGAAATATCAAGTTCCCGGCGCACGTTCGGCTGGCTTTTGGGCAGGCGTGTGGCATGGCTTGATATGCCCCATCACGTTTATCGTGAGTTTGTTTACCCCCAACGTGCGCATTTACGAGACTCACAATCGTGGCCGCCTCTACGACTTCGGCTTCATCATCGGCGTATCGAGCGCATTTGGCAGCGGACGTCACGAAGCATCTAGAGGGATTCCACATACCTAATACAACGCGGCGGAGTCCTTCGGGTTGCATCCGAGCACCGTGACCTAACGTTTGCATCCATAGCCGAGTGGGGCTGGCCATTCAGCCGAACGGAACGAGGTCGTGAATGACTTAGCGGCGACCATTCATCCCCGTCTGCGGAGGACAGTTGAGGAGAACACGTCCCTGGCCGAAAGCTTCCAGGCGCGAATCGTTAAAAGCCCGGCGTCCCCGGTTCGCTGAGCACTGTCGCAGGTGGAGACACGAAGTGGTCTGTCTTGACAGACGCAGGCGAGCCGCACAATCGAGGGCGGCCCGCACCGAGGCCGGGATGATCCACCCGACTGGCGTGAATGAGTCGCGTCACTTTCCTCTTAAAAGACCAGAGAACTTCTTGACAGCGCGCAGCGACCGCACGATCGGAGGCGTTTTCTGCGGGCGTCGGTCGACATTCTGGCGGACTGCCCCCGGACATGCGCGTCCATGGCTTGGCTAATCGCGGATCACGCTGGTCCCGTCACCGGTCGGAGCGTTGCATGAATTTGACATGGCCATGGACAGTTTGTGGTTCGTGGTCACGACGAGGCTGCAGACTGTCCAAGATCGCGGCCGGTTCGCGGACTGATCGTATCCGCGTCCGTGGATTGTTCGTGGAAAGGCAAACGGTGGGGACATGAACCGAGTATCCCGCGTGCACGTTTCGCGTCCGCAGCGCAGCTATTGCGCAGACACAAAAACCTTCGGTTGCGAAGGGGTAAGGCGTCCAGTCTGTAATCCAGCCGCATAGGATGGACTTCCCCGGTGCACTTTCTGTGTACATTTGGTTGAGCAGCGATTGCGTGGAAATTGAGGATCGGATGCATTGTCGTTATGGTGGGCCGACCCGTGGACCATGCGTGTACTGTGCGTGATCAACTGGCGAGGGCTGCATTTACGCTGCTCTAGCACGTACATCGGACCGTCCTTGCCGACCAGTATAGCTGGCAGAGAAGTGGATGTGCCGACAATAGGCCCGCACTGGTTTGGCCTTCAATTCAGCGCATTTTACAAGAGACGCCCGACCTCTAACTCGCGTTAGAAGTTTTTGTGCCACCAGGATGACAATCACCTGTACCAATGAATGAGCCGTCTACGTCCGATCAGACGAACCACCGATTTGCCGAGGCCGTGCGGGCCTATGCCCCGACTGTGCCACGGAAGTGGCAGAAGCTTCTCACGCTCAAGCCGGGGATTGCCGAGCTTCGGCGCA
>CAZAQZ010000067.1:0-10353 GCA_964487175.1 uncultured Verrucomicrobiota bacterium
TCGCACTTCGGCCTGTTGCACGGCAAGACGCTGTCGCCCTACCGCGCCATCTGGACGCTGGGGATCCTGTCGATCTTCATCGGCTGGGTCACGGTGACGTTCTATCTGTGCGGGCAGTCTTCGGCGCCAGCGCCGCTGGATCCGAAGTATCACAACTTCTGGTACAGCTTCGGCATCTTCTCGCCGGACAAGTATGTGTCACTGCCCAACTCGCTGTTGTACGTGACACTGATCAGCAACTTCGGCACGTTCCTGCTGTACATGATGACCTGCTGGATCGCCATGGTGGCGTTCAAGGAGCATCACATGTTCAACGGGTTCAAACACGTACTGGTCCCGTTGTTCGGCCTGCTGGCCAACCTCTGCTGCATGCTGTTCTATCTCATCGGGCCGTTCACGGTCGCCGGCATGAGCTGGCACGAGTCGTATATCGCCCTGGCCGTCGTCGGCTTGTGGGGACTCTACGGCGCGTTCTACTTCGCCAAGAGCAGCAAGGCGAAGGGCCGGTCTGTGATGGTAACGTCAAAACCGTCGACCGCCACAGCGATGTCGGTAGCGACGTAATTCAGCAACGAAGCATTCACTGGGACGGTCGCCCTCCGGAAGGGGGGCGACCGTTTCCCGTTTAACGAGCTTGCAACAAAACCGCTGTGCGGGTAGCGTTTCCCGCTCAAGGCATGGAAGTCACCTACGCGGAATTATCATCGACGGGGCCGGTGCGCCCCAACAACGAGGATTTTGTCGGGTTCTGGCAGCCTGACACGCTGGAGGAGAAACGGGAGCGCGGCGCGATTGTCGTGCTGGCCGACGGCGTGGGCGGCCAGGGCCGTGGCGAAGTGGCCAGCCGTTTGGCGGTCGAGACGGCCATCAAGACGTTCCGGGAAGCCAAACCGGGCGCCACATCACAACAATTCCTGATGCAGGTGTTTAATGCGGCCAATGTGGCCGTGTACGACAAAGGTTCGGATAGCCAGAGGACCTCGCGCATGGCGACAACGATGGCCGTGGCCATTCTCCGCAACGACCAGGTCTCCGTCGGCAACGTCGGCGACTCCCGCGTCTATCTGGTGCGGCGCGGCGAGATCAAACAGATCAGTACCGACCACTCCTACGTGGCCATGCAACGGAAGTTCGGCCTGATCAGCGAGGAGGAGGCCCGGCACAGCGAAAACCGGTCCATCCTCACCCGCAGCGTCGGTCAGGAACCGACGATCCGGGTGGATACCGAAGACGTGACGGTGTTGAAAGGCGACCGCATCGTGCTGTGCTCCGACGGGTTGCACGGCGTGGTCAGGGATGGCGAGATTTGCGACGTCGTCATCCGATACACACCACCGCTGGCGTGCCGCCAACTGGTCGCCTTGGCGGAGCAACGCGGCACGGAAGACAACACCTCGGTCCAGGTGATCCATATCGACGAAGTGGAGGAAATGGGACTCTACCGGGGCGTGCCCGTGTATCACAAACCCGCCGAGCAAACGGTCAGCGTCGACATCCAGGCCGGGCAACTGCTCGACGACCGCTTTTTCATCCATGAGATCGTCAGCCGCAGCGGCATGGCGACCATTTACCGGGCGACGGACCGCACGACGAAGACAATGGTGGCGGTGAAGGTGCCGCATATGCAGTTCGAAAGCGACCCGGGCACGTTCGCACGATTCCAGCGGGAAGAGGAAATCGGCCTGCAGTTGAACCATCCCTACATCCTCAAGTTCATCCCCGTCGAGAAGAAGAGCCGGCCGTACATCGTCACTGAATTCCTCCGTGGCTACACTCTGTCGCACTTGCTGCACAATGTCAGCCCCCTGCCCCTGTCTGATGCGCTGAAGTTTGCGATCTGCATTTGCGAGGCGCTGGAATACCTGCATGGGCGCGATATCGTCCACCGCGATTTGAAACCGCAGAATGTGATGATCTGTTACGATGGGACGATTCGGCTGATGGACTTCGGCATTGCCCGGGGAGGCGACGGCCGCCGGATCACCTTCACGGGGTTTACGCCCGCCATGGGTACGCCCGACTATATGGCGCCCGAGCAGGTCAGAGGAAAGCGCGGTGACGCGCGCACCGACATCTACAGCCTCGGCGCGATCCTGTACGAAATGCTCACAGGACATCCACCGTTTGAAGGGGAAAACCCGCTGGTCATCATGAACGCGCGGCTCACCGGCGATCCGGTTGCCCCGCGCAAGCTGAATCCCGATCTCTCACCGCAAATCGAAGAGATCATCCTGCATGCCATGGAACGTGACCCCGCCAACCGGTATCCGTCCGCCGCAGCCATGAAACAGGATCTTCAGGAGCCCGATCAGGTGCAGGTCACCGGGCGCGCCGAACGGTTGCAAACCCCCAAGCAGTGGAAGAACCGCTGGCGCAGCGTCGGCCGCTACGCGCTGGTGGGGGTGATTGCGCTGCTGGTGATGGCGCTTTTTGCGTGGTTGGTGATGCACACCGGGCGCAGGCATTAGCAAATGCGATGATGGAGGAAAGAGCCATGCAAATATCGAAGCTGACGCTGGTTTTCCTGGGATGCGCTTTGTTGCTCGGAGGCTGCAAGGCCGAGGACAACAGCTATTATAGCAGCCGACGTGATCTGCTCGGTCGGCCTGCCGCGACGGGCAAGCCTGTGGCCAATTCGACGACACCCACGAACGCACCTCCCAGGACCGCGCAATAGCTCGGGTAATGACTCCGATCGATTGTCCCGATTTCCTTCACACCGCGCAGGTTCAATAAGAATATCCCAAGAGAATTTGCTGCGGTGAAAAGGCGTTCATTGGGGGATGTTCCGTTCTGTCTCGATTTGACCAGCATGGTTAGCAATCAACTACCAAACACCAGATTGCGACTCCATGTAGAACGTCTAACCGCCTGCAATCAGCGATCTTATGATTACGGACAATCGTCATGGCACGACGGTTGCACATGGCCATTACAGTGCGATTTTTTTTATTTACTGGGTTCCCATTTCAAGGTCACAATCGGCGAGGCAGGGGAGTGTGTGACCTTGCGTCGTACTGAACGCCAACAGTAGAACCAACAACAACGTAGTAGGAGGAGTCATGACGAGACAGTCGCAAGTGGTGAGGGTGGCTGGGGTCTGTGCAGCAGTGCTGCTGACAGCCGCCGCCGTTGCAAGGGCGGATGGCGCAGCATCTCCGGACCAGCAACAACTCTTGGATCGAATCAAACAACTCGAAGACAAAGTGAACGACTTGGAGGGCAAGAGTACACAGGTGGTGATGCAGGCCAGCGTCACGGGAAAATCGCTGGACTTCCTCAATCAAGTTGAAATGAGCGGGTTCGTTTCCGCGTCGTACATTTACAACTTCACCCGGCCCGCTAGCGACAGCCAGGTTGCCGGTCGCGGGTTCGACAGCAACAACGACTCGTTCACGATCAACAAGTTCAAACTCGCGCTGGAGAAACCGGTCAGCCAGGATCCAACCAACTGGAATGCCGGGTTCCGCACTGACTTGATCGTCGGCCAGGATGCGCCCATCACGCATTCGTCGGGATTATTCGGTGGCCCGGGTAGCAGCCAGGACATTGATCTGGAGCAGGCGTTCGTGGACTTCAACATCCCGATCGGTACAGGCTTGAAGGTCATCTTCGGCAAGACAGTCACGCTCATGGGTGTGGAAGTCATCGAGGAAGTTTCCAACCCGAACTTCTCGGAGGGGAATCAGTTCTGGTATGTGGAAAACTTCACCCAAACGGGCCTCCAGCTTGCTTATCAGTGGACCCCGTTGATCGACACAGAGTTCGTGGTGTTCAACGGCTGGGATGACCTGCCCGACAACAACACGGCCAAGTCGTTTATGGGCAGGGTCGGGTTCACGTTCAACGACAAGAACAACCTCGGCCTGATCGGCTACGGCGGTCCCGAGCAGGGGGGTGACAATCATGATTGGCGCACTGGCGCTGAAGCCGTGTTCAACACCAAACCCGTCGACAAGCTAACCCTGTGGTTCCAGGGCGACTACGGCCACGAGGACAATGCGCCGGTGCTCGATACTCCCGGCACGTCCTCGCCCAATGCCGACTGGTACGCTCTCGGTGCGTGGGGGACCTACGACTTCACGGACAAAGTGGAGCTGGCCTTGCGCGCTGATTGGATGAAGGACAAGGACGATGCGAGATTGCCCGTCGGCACCACGTCTCCTGTCACAGGTCCGGAATTGTTCAGCTCCCGGCCAAAGGAGCTCGAGAGCCTCACAGCAACGATCAACTACAAGCCGTTCGGCAACCTGCAGCTACGGCCTGAACTGCGCTATGACCGGTCTGAATCCGCCACAGCGTTCAATGGGAAACGAGATCAGGTCACGGCTGCCGTCGGGGTTGCCTATCTGTTCTAGGGTCTGATCGGGAAGTACGAAAGAAATGAGGTTTAAGCCAACACACTGGCGAGAACCCTGGATGTTGCGGAGCTGGCAGGCCTGCTTCTTGCGGGCCTGCCCAGCGCCGTCTTAAACTGCGAGCGTGACCAAATATGCCAGCCCCCAGCACCACATTCCTGTCTTCCTTCGACATCGGGCTTGCCATCGCGTGGACGCTCGTCGCCTCTTTTCTCGTGATGCTGATGCCCGCCGGTTTTGCGCTCGTCGAAACGGGATTGTGCCGCGCCAAGAACGCAGCCCACACGATGTTTATGAATTTCATGATCGCCTTCATCGCGGTCGCTGGTTTCTGGATTTGTGGCTTTGCCTTGATGCACGGCGCCATGCCCGTTGCCGCGCTGGGCGGCACGCCGGGACTGGAAACCATACGGGAGGTCGGACTCAATCTTCTCGGGAAGACATTCGGCCTGTTCGCGACGAAAGGGTTCTTCCTGTGCGGCGACGTATACAACACTGGCGTACTCACTCTTTTTTTCCTGCAGGCGGCATTCGTCGTGGTCACGACAACCATCCCCACCGGCGCGATGGCCGAACGCTTGAGCCTGAAAGCTTTCTATCTCTACGGATTATTCATGTCGATGCTGCTCTATCCGCTGTTTGGCAACTGGGCCTGGGGCGGCGGCTGGCTCGCCCAGATCGGCACCAATTTCGGCCTGGGTCATGGCTATGTTGATTTCGCCGGCTCAGGCGTCGTTCATGCCCTCGGTGGACTGTGCGGATTGGCGGGCACCATCGTGCTCGGTCCGCGCATCGGCAAATATGGGAAGAATGGCCGCATCCACCCCATGCCGGCCCATCACATCCCCATGGCGTTATTGGGCTGCTTCATCGTTGGGTTTGGTTGGTTTGGGTTTACAACCGGCCGCGCCCTGACAATGCCGGGCGGACTCGAACGGCTTGGCATCATCGCCGTCGTAACGCTGCTGGCCGGGGCAGGCGGTGCGCTTGCCGCTTGGGCATACATTTTGTTCATCGGCGGCAAACCCGATCCCACCCTTGTCGGCAATGGATTGCTCGCCGGATTGGTCGCGGTTTCCGCGCCGGCAGGATTCATCGGCGCGCCCGCGGGCTTCCTGATCGGCGCCCTTGGGGGTTTGCTGGTCTGCTGGTCGGTGGGCTATTGCGACAAACTGCGAATCGATGATCCCGTGGGCGCCATCTCCATCCACGCCACCGCCGGCTTATGGGGCGTGTTGGCCGTCGGGATTTTCGCTGACGGGACGGCCACCTATGGCGGGGCGTGGAACAGCGTCAACGGCCCTGTTAAAGGCTGCCTCTACGGCGATTGGGGCCAGCTCGGCGCACAAGCCATCGGTTGCGTGGAACTGCTGCTGTGGGGATTTGGCGTCTCGTGGGTGTTTTGGAAGATCGTGGACAAACTTGTCGGTCTCCGCGTCCTGCCCGAAGTGGAAATTCAGGGCCTGGACGTCTCTGAAACCGGCGTGCTCGGCTACCCCGACGGCCAAATGGGGACCAAAGAATGAACAACTCGGACACATCAAAAGTAAAATCATGAAAAAAATCGAAGCCATCATCAAACCGTTCAAGCTCGAGGAAGTCAAAGACGCCCTGGCCGACATCAGTATCGAGGGCATGACCGTCACCGAAGTCAAAGGGTTCGGCCGCCAAAAGGGCCAGACCGAGATTTACCGCGGCAGCGAATACGTCGTGGATTTCCTCCCCAAGATCAAACTGGAAATCGTGCTCACGGATGACAAAGTCATGGAGGCCGTGGAAACGATCTTGAAGGCCGCGCGCACCGGCAAAATTGGCGACGGAAAAATCTTCGTCTACGCCGTCGAAGAGGCGGTCCGCATCCGCACCGCTGAGCGGGCGGAAGCAGCCGTCTGAACAAGAGCAGAAACATACCTCCAAGCACGTTGCGCGGGGCCCGGTGGCCCCGCGCAGCTTTTTTGGCGGTAAACGGTAGCCCCATCCATCTGCAAGACAGCGCCTTGCGAAAAATTGACCCCGGCTGTTTTTGTGGTATATTACTGGGTACCAAGTGAGGGGTTAAGTTCACGCAGGTCGTGTTCCTCCCGTTTTCGGACGCACGTCACGCGAAGGGTCAAAAGGGAAAAAGTTGAGTACAATTCGGGCTGTTTTTTTGTGTCTTCTGACGTTCTCCGGCCTGGCGAATGCCCAGACGAATTTCTTCATCCAAAGCATTCAGAGGAATACGGATGGTTCGGTGCAGATTACCTGGCCGGCCACGCCCGCCCAGACCTATCATGTGATGTACTGCGACTCGATCACGAACGGCTGGCAGGATTTCGCCGATGGTAAACTGACCGCCGCCACAAACGCCGTTACTGCGTGTTACACCGACACCAACACTGCCTCCATCTCGCAACGATACTACAAGGTCAGGATCGAACATCCGCTGGTGATCATGACACTGGTACTCGACCGCTCCGGGTCGATGGGATTCTTCAATCCGCCCAGCGGCAGTGGTGGCGGCGCGTACCTGCCCGGAGCTGTCACGAATTTCATCAGTCTGTTCGACGATACCAACAACGACGTGGCCATGGTCAGTTTCGCCACCACCGCCTCGGTGGATGTCCCGATGGGCAGACCGTTCAAGAACGCCATCATCAGCGCCGTAACGAACCTTCTCTATGCCGGCGCCACGTTCTCCCAGGGCGGACTGGCCAATGCCGTCACACAGAACAACAGCGTCGTGGTTGCCCCCGGCCAAAGCACCCTGAAAATCGTCGTGTTCTTCACGGACGGCCTGGCTAACATGATCCAGGATACGCTGGCTTGTCCGTCGCAAACGACATGGAATTACGGCGGCTATGATGCCCCGACTTCTTACGTCGCGTTCTTCGATCCATCGGCTCCCGTGACGGCCCAAGGCCAGGGTCAGGCCGCATGCTTCATTCCCGATTACGGCACGCCTTCCTGCTGTCCCTCAACAAGCCAGTTTTTCTCCCAGCAGTACAACATGATGGAACCCTTCACCCAGACCAATGTCAGCGCCGAAGCCCAGTACCGCGCCCTCCAGACGGCCAACCAAATGCGCGCCCAGGGGATGTATGTGTATTCGATCGGCTTGGGCAGCGCCGTCGACTCGACCTTCCTGCAAGAAATCGCCAACGATCCTGCCAGTCCGACCTATAACCCCAGTCTGCCCATCGGCGCGTCCTTGACCAGCACCAATCCGGCTGATCTCAACATCATCTTCCAATCCATCGCCTCCAAAATCCTGTCGTACTGACGAGCGGCAATTTCCAACCTGTAGCGGCGGTCTATGACCGCCGGTCGGTTTCTCCTCGACCTTGCGGCTTGACTCATCGTCGCACTCGGGCTAACATCGCGGTTGCCCCGTACGTGATGAGTTGACCTGAGGAACTTATGAAGGATTTCAGGCGCGTCTCTTGCGACGCGGCTGTTAAAGTGATTCTCTTGCTTGTCTGTTGGCTGACGCTGGCCAGCCGGGCGAGCGCCCAGACGAATTTCTCCATCCAAAGCATCGCACGCAATTCGGATGGTTCCGTCACCCTGACCTGGCCGGTCACACCGATGTGGACGTATCACGTGATGTACTCCAATTATCTCACCAATGGATGGCAGGACTTTCCGGATGGAACATCGGTTGCCGGCACGAACAACGTGACGCTTTCCTACACCGACACCAACTCAGTGTCCCTCACGCAGCGATTTTACAAAGTCAGGGCCATTCTCGCCCAAGTCATCATGACACTGGTGCTGGAACGCGACGGGGCGATGAATCCCAACAACGGTATCACCAAAGGCGGATTATACCTGCCAAGCGCGGTTACGGACTTCATCAATCTATTTGACGAGAATCGTGACGAGGTGGCGATGGTCAGTCTTGCTACCACGGCCAACGTGGATGTTCCAATGACCAATTACTTCAAAAGCGTCATCTCCACAGCCGCGAGCAATCTTGAGTACGCGGGTGGCACCTATTCCCCCGGCGGTCTGACCAATGGACTTCTTCAAGAGGAGAGTGTACAGGTCCCTTGTTGTGAAGCTACGATCAAAGCCGTGGTGTTTTTCAGCGGCAACAGAGCCAACATGATCGAGCAAACGCTGAGTTGCGGTCAGGCGTTTGTTTTTGGGGGGTTTGATCCATCCGGCGAAGGGGCTGCGTTCTTCCCCACGAATACCCCCGAACTTCCCGCCTCCGGCCAGGATGCCTGGCAATGTGCCGCGCCGGAGGGGGGATCGATGGGCATTGAGTGCGGTTGCAGTGTCAGCAGTTATATCTCACCCCAAACCGGTAACACGGCGACGTTTAGCACCGACGGCATCGATGCGGACTCCGAATATGTCTGCAACCAGCTCGCGAACCTGATGCGTGTCCAGGGAATATATGTGTTTGCGATCGGACTTACTAGCGCTTCCAGTGGGTCTGTGAACTCGAATTTTCTCTACCAAGTGGCCAATGACCCCAATAGCCCCACATACAATCCCACCCTGCCGACCGGCGAAGCGGTCTTCACCAATGATCCAACGAAATTAGAACAGTTGTTCCAGCAAATCGCCGCGAAGATTCTTCCGTAGAGGCCCGCCCCTTACTCCCTCTTCAGCGCCTTGACGGGATCGACGTTGGCGGCGCGATTGGCGGGGATCAGGCCGGCCAGAATCGACACAAACGCCGCCCCGGCCAGCAGCATCAGGCAAAAACTCACGTCCACGTGGAACACCGAGTCCGGCACCATCAGCAATTCCTCCGGGTCGCTCGTTTCGTGCCGGACAAGCCGGATCACCCACCGGCTGATGTAATAGGCAACCGACCAGCCCATCAACATCCCCACCAGCGTCCCGAGCAGGCCCAGCAGCACCGCCTCGCTCAGGAACAACCGCCGTATATCCCCCTTGGTCGCCCCCAGCGCGCGAAACAATCCGATGTCCACCCGGCTGTCGAACACGATCCGCGACGTTGTGCTCCACAACAAAGCGCAGGCGATCCCCAAAATAATCCCGCCGAACGCAAACGCGATCCGTTTCACGAACCGGATGGCCGTGTCCAGTTCCTTGACAAACGATTCAAACGCGCTGGCCCGCGTCGTCGCCTGCAACCCCATCTTGCGGATTTTTCCCGCAACGACTTCCGTGTTGGCACCCGGCTTGACCAGCACCAATCCTTCGGTGTATTCGCCGGCCCGTGGCGTCTCGCGGCCGCGCTCGCCGTACTCGACCTCGTCCTCGTGCGTCGCGGGATGCAACTCCGCCAGTGCCTTGCGTTGCGCCAGCCATTTTTCGCAGGTGATCGCCGTCTCCAGCGGCATCATGATCTGGTTGCCGGAACAAAACCCGACCACCCGCCCCTTCAACGCCAGCGTCGTGCTGATCACCGTCGGCTCATATTGATTGCGCAGGTTGCGGTCGATGCCTTCGCGTTGCTGGGCAACCTCGTCCTTGTCGAGCTCGACCCATTGTTTCTTGTCATACTCGAACCGGTAATTGTACATCGAAGCGTAATTGTCGCCCACGGTAATGGTCACGTCGCGGCCAATCCAGGCATTGACCGCTGCGGGATTTTCCGCGACGAATTTCTTCTTCTTCGGGTCGTAACGCAACCGGACATTGTGTTCGCCCACGACCAGCGGAATGACGTTGGTGCAGGTCGCCAGCACTTGCGGGTCTTTCACGTGCCGCTTGAGCATCCCGTCCGGCACGCCGGACAGTAGTTCCACCGGCCGGGGTTGATCGGCAAACGCGTCGATGCTGATGGGTTTGACATCGACCGGGTGATCCGCCGCTTCCACGCCGGGTAATTGACGGATCTCCTCGAAGGTGGATTCGGTCAGGAACTGGACGCGTTTCTTTTGCTGCTCCTTGCGTTCTTCCGGCGTCATGTTGTATTCGTATGGATTGTCCCCGGCAAACACCTTGATCGCGTCCTTGTCGATGTCCTCTGTGAACTGGGTTTTCATCACCAGATCGCGCACGTTCTGGATCAGGGAATCGACCGCCACCA
>CAZAQZ010000068.1:0-10225 GCA_964487175.1 uncultured Verrucomicrobiota bacterium
TGCGTCGGCGACTGAGTCGGGCAAACCATTGGCTGGCGTCGAGTTGGTGGCGATCAATACCGACCTACAGGCACTGGAAGCCATCACCGGTTGCGCGGAGAAAATCCAAATCGGATCGACTGTCACGCACGGTCTCGGTACCGGCGGCGATTCCGAACAGGGCGCGCGCGCGGCGCAACAGGATGTCCAACGGTTGGAGGCGATTTTTCAAAACACGGACGTCGTGTTTATCGCTGCAGGACTGGGCGGCGGCGCCGCAACCGGCGCGAGCCCGGTTTTGGCACGACTCGCCAAGGAGCGCGGCGCATTGGTGCTGGCGTTCGTCTCAATGCCGTTCGGTTTTGAAGGCGACCGCCGCCGGCAATTGGCACTGGCGGGATTGGAACAATTGAAGGCACATGCCGACGCTGTCATTTGCATCCAAAACGACAAGCTGTTCAAGGTCGTCGGCGAACACGCCACAGTGCTGGATGCCTTCAAGCGCGGCAACGAAATGGTCGCCAGCGGTGTGCAAGCGATCTGGCAGTTGCTCTCGCGCAAGGGACTGATCAATCTCGACTTCGCCGACTTGCGAGCCACGCTCGGCTCCAAACACAGTGAAGGCATCTTCAGTTACGGCGAAGGCGAAGGCGACGACAAGGCACGCAACGCCGTCAAAGCCGTGTTGGAAAGCCCGCTGTTCGACGGTGGCGAAGCGCTGGCGCGCTCGGAGGGCGTGCTCATCAGCATTCTTGGCGGGCCCGACCTGACGCTTACTGACGTGCAGAAAGCGGTCGAACCAATTTCACGCCTCGCCAACCGCGCCCACGTGATCATGGGCGCGGCGATTGATGAATCCTTTCGAGGAAAACTCGGTGTCACTGTAATCGCCACGACGAACATATTACCGCGCCGTGCTGTTCCGTCTGTCTCGTCCCGTCCCGCAGCAGCCACACATCCCGGGGAGCCGGCCGTGTTTCGCACCACCAGCGCGAAGTCTGCCGTCCCGCCTGGGCACGATCCCGATGGAGTGGCGGTCGCCACCAAACCAGCAGCCCCGAAAAAGGAAGTCGCAAAAGCCCGGCAGGAAACACTTCCGCTCGAAGGCGTGAGCCGCGGAAGGTTCGACAAGAGCGAGCCGACGCTGTACGAAGGCGAAGATCTCGATGTCCCAACGTTCCTAAGACGCGGAATCAGTTTGAAACGATAGTCCTTATCCGCGCGGCGGGTCGCGCGGTTCTTCTGGCAGCAACGATGCCTGCCATGGCATTCTCTGTCAGGCAATGAAAATGCGCGTATCCTGGTTCGTCGTTGTTGCCCTGCTGGCGCTTGCCGTACTCCTGATGGCAAGACCGATTCGCGAAGAGTCCGCGACGATGGACGAGCCACTCTTTCTTGCGACAGGCTATAGTTATTGCCATGGCTACGGTTTTGGCTTCGACCCGGAGCAACCGCCCCTCGCCAAGATGATCTCCGCGGAGCCGCTTTGGTTCATGAAGGTCTCGCTGCCGCTTGAAGCGCAACTGCTTCTGCAGCGCCGAATCGGTGTTCCGATGACGCAGACATGGTCAGGTAAAATCGGGGCAGTGACGAGCCTTTTCCCGGAAGGACGGGACAATTGGTATTATTGGCCATACTGGGACGGGGATCGGCTTGGGAACGTATTTTTGTATGGCGGCTTCAACGACGCCGACAAGTTGCTCTCTGCAGGCCGTTGGATGCAAGTGCTGCTAATGCTCGTGACCGGGTTGGTCATTGTTTCGTGGTTGAGTAAACTGAGTGGGCCGGAGGCGGCTCTGTTTGGTCTGGCCCTTTGGGTCTTCAATCCACTTGCCCTAGCGTACGGACATCTGGTCCTGACCGACATGGGTGTCGCGTTGATGATTCTGATGGCAGTGTGCACGTTGGGATGGTTCTTGAAGAATCCGACGCCTCGTCTGGCGATTGTTTGCGGACTGGCTTTTGGCGGTGCGCTGTTGATGAAATTCACCGCCCTTGTGCTCGTGCCGATCTTTGTGGTGCTTGCCGTAGTTCACTGGTTTGTACGCCGCCCTGCGCCAGGATGTTTGAAAAAGATGCTGTTGATCCCATTCAGCGCATGGCTTTTGATTTTGCTTGTTTACACGCCATTCTGGGCTCCCGCACCGCTCACATCCACAAGTGAGGCCTTCAGAATCGGTGTTCCAGCGTGGTTCCGTGTATTGCGTCCGATTCTGGTCCCGCCTGATTTCTTCAAGGGACTGGCGATGCAAATGGGGCACGCCTTGTCCGGACACATGGCGTATTTCCACGGCCAGTGGAGCAGCACTGGCTGGTGGTATTATTTTCCAGTGGCGCTGGCAATCAAGACCCCGCTTCCGTTGGTTGTGTTGGCCTTGGTGGGATTCATCTTGTGGGTGAGCCGGTGCAGGAGCGCTACATTCGAACAGTCGATGCCTTGGATTGCTGCGTCCGTGTTTTTTTTGTTGGCGATGACAAGCACCATTGATATTGGCGTCCGTTACCTGCTGCCAATGATTCCGCTATTGACCGTCGGAATCGCGTCGCAGATTGCATTGCTACGGCGGTGGGTCAGAATCGCGAGCTGGCTGTGCTGCGCGTGGCTTGTCGTGGTGACGTGGTGTGCTTATCCGCACTTCATCGAGTACTTCAACGAATGCGTTGGCGGCCCCACCAACGGTTACAAGTGGCTGGTTGATTCCAATTACGACTGGGGCCAGGACATCAAACGACTCAAGCAGTATGTAAATGAACACGGTGACCAGGCTATTTACCTGCATTACTTCGGGCCGCCAAGCGCGCTGGATTATTATCAAATTCCCTGCCAATTAGTTGCGTCGGAGGATGCCCATGCCATCACCAACGGCACGTTGGTCGTTTCAGTCATGGCGATCATGCGGCCGGACTGGGCGTGGTTGCGCGTCGAGAAACCGGTGGATCGCATCGGTTACACCTTGTTCGTTTACCAGTTCGGCGATGGGAAGCCGCAGAGCGACGCGCAGGCGCAACCGTGAAACAACAGGCATCCATACTGTTTGCCGTCGGGCTGGTGGCGCTGATGGCCGCATTGATGGCAAGACCTATCCGCGAAGAGTCAGCAACGGTGGACGAGCCCATACGCTTGGCGGCGAGCTATGCGTACGGTCAGGGGTACGGGTTCAGTTTCGACCCCGAACAACCGCCCCTTATGAGGATCATTACCGCACTGCCGCTCCGGTTTATGAACGCCACAATGCCGTTGGGCGGACAACTCTTGCTGCAGCGTCGCACGGGCGTCTCCATGGCTTGGAAATGGTCGGGTGAGGGCCGGCCTGTTGAGGAACTGTTTCCGCAGGGGCGTAAGGATTGGTACTTCTGGCCTCATGGCGAAGAGGAAATGTTGGGGTACGAGTTTGTCTACAGCGGGACTAACGACGCGGACGCGGTGCTGGCGGCGGGGCGCTGGGTGCAAGTGCTGCTGACCGCGCTTGCCGGTCTGGTCATATTTTTCTGGCTCCGTGAACTCAACGGTCCGGCAGCCGCTGTTTTTGGCCTGGCACTTTGGGTGTTTAATCCAATTGCGTTGGCATACGGCCATCTCGTGCTGACGGACATGGGGGTGACGCTGTTCTTTACCCTTGCGGTCTGGACATTCGGGCGGTTCCTGAAAGAACCGACCACACGCCGCGCGATCATTTGCGGCGTAAGCTGCGGCGGAGCACTGGCCATGAAATTCACCGCGTTCGCACTCGCTCCCGTCTTCATGGTACTTGCTGCGAGTTGCTGGAGAGCGCGCGCAATCAAACCAAGATTTAGGAAACGGGCACCTCTGATCATCGTGGGGGCGGCTTTATTAGTTATGCTGGTTTACGCCCCATATTGGAGTCCTGCTCCCCGGATCAGTCCGGAGCGGGCCGGCAATCTTGGCGTGCCGGTTTGGTTTCAAGTATTGCGTCCGATCTTGATTCCCCCTGATTTCTTCAAGGGAGTGGCGGTGCAGATGGGGCAGGCCCTGTCGGGACACGTGGCCTACTTCCATGGGGAGTGGGGGCGCAGCGGCTGGTGGTACTATTTCCCGGTGGCTCTGGCGATCAAGACCCCGCTTCCGCTGCTTTTATTGGCCCTGACAGGATTCATCTTCTGGATGCGGGGATTGCGACGGTTGGATGTTGAACGGTCAATCCCCTGGGTGGCGGCGTTCGTGTACTTTCTGTTATCGCTCACCAGCAGCATCGATGTTGGGGTCCGCTATTTACTGCCAATGTTTCCCTTAATGACAGTCGGAATCGCATCGCAGGTTGCGAAACAATCTCGCGGTATTCGAATTGGTGGTTGGATCTGTTGCGCCTGGCTGGTGCTGGTGACAGCGCTCGCATATCCGCACTTTATCGAGTACTTCAACGAATGCGCAGGCGGTCCCGCCAACGGTTACAAGTGGCTGGTCGATTCGAATTACGACTGGGGGCAGGACGTCAAACGCCTCAAACAATATCGGAGCGAGCATACCGATAAAGATGTTTACCTGTATTACTTTGGCCCTCCGCTGGCTGCGGATTACTATGGAATCTCCTATCAATTCGCGACGCCTCAGGAAGCGCGTGGGCTCACCCGTGGGACAATCATTGTGTCATCCATGTTTCTGGTGCGGCCGGAATGGGCTTGGTTGCGGGAGCGCCAGGAACCCAGGGATCGGATCGGCTATACATTGTTCGTCTACCAACTCGGCGACTCGAAATGATTGGCCCGAATCTACTAGACCGGAAGAACCAACGGCATTAGGGTTTCCACAGCTAACGGGAGAACGCCAATGAGTAGCTTAAAACTGTTTTCGTATCTTGTTGCGGTCACTTGTGGAGTCATCTTGATGGGCAGCTTGCGCGCGACAGCCGCACCGCAGGACGACAACGGGCCGAAATTGGAACAGAAGGCGCCGCAGCCGCCTGGATCAATGATGCGCTGCGGACCGGACGAGATGATGTGTCAGGCGCGGCCACGATGCGCGCGGTGCCCGATCCCTTGCGCGGTGAGAGCCCTGCTGGTGCTGTTGGCAATTTGCCATGTTCTTCTGGCTTCATGGATTTACACCGACATTCGCAAACGCGGTGAAGGCCATGGCATCTTCATCATCTTGGCGCTGCTGGCCGGCTTCCCCGCCGCGGTCGTGTACGCACTCGTGCGAATCGGCGACCGGAAAACCTAGAAACGGCCGGTGATCGCTGATAAGTTCCAGCAGGGGAGATGATTGTCCATGCCAAAGTCAGACCCTTTGCTCACCGATTCGAAGAGGCGTGGGAAGGCGCAGATGCAGACACTGGGCGATGCACTGGCGCATCTGACCAAACCCGGCGAACTCTACGAGCAATTACCTGATGGCAAGGTGCGCTGTTACGCCTGCGGTCATCGCTGCCTGATTCTCGACGGACACGACGGTGTCTGCAAAGTAAGATTCAATCGGGGCGGAACGTTGTTCGTTCCTTGGAATTATTTCGGTGCGCTCCAATGCGATCCCATCGAGAAGAAACCGTTCTTCCATGCCTTGCCCGGCACGCTGGCGATGAGTTTCGGCATGCTCGGCTGCGACCTGCATTGCGGTTACTGCCAGAATTGGTTTACCTCGCAAGCGTTGCGCGACCCAACAAGCACGGCGCCACCGATTCCCGTGACAGCACAGGAATTTTGCCAACTGGCATTCGAGCAGGGTGCCGACACTGTCACCAGCACGTATAACGAACCGCTGATTACCAGTGAATGGGGCGTCGAAGTCTTTCGCGAAGCGCGTAAGAACGGTCTCTACACGTCATATGTCTCCAACGGCAATGGCACGAGGCGCGTGCTCGATTACATCAAGCCGTGGGTGGATTTCTACAAGGTTGACCTAAAAAGTTTTTCCGACAAGAATTATCGCCAGCTCGGTGGCAAACTCGACAACGTATTAAAGACCATCGAGATGCTGCATGAAAAGGGCTTCTGGCTGGAAATCGTCACACTCTTCATCCCCAGTTTCAACGATAGCGAAGATGAAATGCGTCAGATCGCCGGCTTTCTCGCCAACATCTCGCCCAATATCCCGTGGCATTGCACCGCGTTCCACCCCGACTACAAAATGCAGGACCACGATTTCACCAGCGCGCGCACATTGATCAAAGCCTGCGAGATCGGCAAGGAAGCTGGTCTCCATTTCGTCTACGCCGGCAATCTCCCCGGTCACGCCGGCGACTGGGAAAACACCCGTTGCCCGAATTGCGCCGAGCTTTTGATCGAACGTCGCGGTTTCCAGGTCCAACGCTATCTATTGACCGACACCGGGCAATGCCCCAAGTGTTCAACACCGATTCCTGGCCGCTGGGATGCCAAGCGCACCAAATCTGCCTTGAATCGCCTGAATCCGATGGATCGCATCCCGCGCGCAGTCAGACCGACGTAAATTGTGGCTGACTTGTGGAAGCCGCGATGGCTAGGGCAGGTGCACGTATGACACGCCAGCTGATACGGCTTTGGTCCCGGGAGGAAGGTCATTTCCGACAAGAGCGATTTCGTTGTCGGGCACGCCGTTCGTGCCAATAAACACCGCGGTGTCCGGGTCGGGCCGGGCGGCGGTGATGAAGACACGTTTGGTTTTCTCAAGGCCGATTGCGGCCAGCTTCGTTCCCGAAGGACCTCCGGCGAACCCGTTTATGGAGAGGTCGTCCACGCGCCCCGCATAGAGCGCGTGGCGGTCCCCTGCAGGCGGAGGGGTATCCCAAATGACTCTCACGTCACGCAGGCTCAAGCCGTGGATGTTGTCGAAAATCAACGCCGCCGGTGCGGTGCTGTAATCCGTCTCGCGCGGCGCGGGACGAATCTTGGCCACACCGCGTGGTTTATGCTGGTGTTCGACTTCTTCAAATCCAGTGACGCGCATGAGGAGATCGCAGAAGCTCACGTTCTCCAGTGGCCGGTCCGGCAGGCCGCCGACCAATACCCGGCCCTTGGAGCGGATGCTGATGTCGCTGAAGCTGACGTCGCGGATGCGGCCGATGGCGGAACCTTCGCCGCGCTGCTCGAGGTCGAGGAAGATGGGATACTCAATCCAATGAGCTGTCTCGCCTGTCTGCTGGTTCTTGAACGCAATGGAAGTGTCGATGGTGAAATTCGAGAACCGGATTCCCTCGACCACTCCGCCGTCCTTGATGTACATGGCGATGCCGTAGTGCGATCCGGAGATGACGCAATTGCCGAACGTGCAGTCCCGGAAATCGCCGTAGCTGGCAGTGCCGAGTTTGATGGCGGACTGGGCGCTGATCAACACGCAATTGTTCACTGTGACACGCTCACACGGCTGCACGGGACCGTCGGCGGGCGACTTGTCGGTTTTCAGGCAGATGGCATCGTCGCCGGTCTCAATATACGAATCCGAGATCAACACGTTACGACTGGAGTCCGGGTCAATCCCGTCGGTGTTCGGCCCGCGCATATCGGTGATCATGGAGATACCGCGGATATAGACGCCATCGCATTCCCACGGACGGATTCCCCAACCGGGCTGGTTGCGGATGCGCACATCCGTGATGTGAACGTTGCGGCAGCCAATCAGCTCGATCAACGGGCTGGGGCGCTGCTGTTTCGCTTTGAAATTGGATTCCCAGTACGCATCGCCGTTGCCGTTGATCATGCCATCACCCTCGATGGTGATATTGACGGCATTCTTGGCATAGATTAGATGCAACGGGTTATAGTCGACGATTTGGCGGCTTCCCCACACGGTCGCGCCGGCTGACAGATACAACGTCACGTTGCTTTTCAAGATGATCGTTCCCGTCAGATAATCGCCGGGTGCAAGATAAACCATCCCGCCGCCAGCCTGAGTGCATGCGTCGATTGCTTTTTGGATGGCCGCCCCGTCGTTGGTATGTCCGTCGCCCTTCGCACCGTAAGCAATCGGATCGAACACCGCCCGTGGCAATTCAACTGCCAGGGCAGACCATGACCACAATGCGATTGCGAGCAAGAGGCAGGTCCATTTCATATATGCCCTTCATAGCAGAGGCACCGTTCGTTTGCAGCAACTGTGAATACTGTTTTGCGGGGCCCCAGGCTAGGTCTGAGCCATGAGCGCGGCGAGCAGTTCTTCTAGGTAGGATGGACCGTCATAGCGCTCACCGTTGATGAAGAATGTGGGTGTGCCATTGACGCCGCCTCGCACTCCGCCCTTGAAATCTTCACGCACACGTGGGGCATAGGTGCCGCTTTGCACTTCGGAGATCAAGCGGGACGCATCGAGACCCAGCGCAGAAGCGTATCGGGCGATGCTTTCGTCGTCGAGAGCGCTCTGATTCTCATATAGGAGGTCATGCATTTCCCAATAGCGTCCCTGTGCGCCAGCTGCCTCGGCAGCCTCCGCGGCGTGTTCGGCGTGCGGATGAAGGTTGGTGAGCGGGAAGTTTCGAAATGCAAAGCACAGGCGATGCCCCAACTTCTTCTGCACCGCCTTGACAACAGGATAGGCTTCGCCGCAGTACGGACATTCGAAATCGCCATACTCAAGGAGTATCAGGGGCGCCTTGGCATCTCCTTGAATGTGGTCGCGTTTGACATCAGGAAGGGTGAGAGTTGCGGGCGTAATGCCGCCGCCAAATGGAGTTTTCATGCTGCCACCTTTTTGTTTTGCAATTCTTCCAGCGCAGAGATGATTCCAGCGGCGCCCGGGTTCACTCCCACCGGCGAGACGTAGCTCCAATGAATGACCCCGTTGGCGTCGATCACAAACAGCGCCCGTTCTGTGGTTCCGTCCTCTTTGCGGTACACGCCGTAGCGACGCGCCACGTCGCCTTTGGGCTCGAAATCGGCCAGCAGAGGGAAGTGCAGCTTGCGGTCCTTGGCGAAAGCGTCGTGGCACCATGCACCGTCCACGGAAATGCCGAGAATCGTGGCGCCGAGATTCTGGAACTCGGGGAGGATCTCATTGTAGAGCGCCATCTGGTCTCCACAGACGGGGCTCCAATCCGCCGGATAGAACGCCAGTACCACGGGTTGCCCGCGCAGTTCGCTCAAATGGACCCACTGGTCGGGCGTGCTCCGCAAGCTAAACTCGGGAGCCACAGTACCCGGCTGCAGTGCGGACGATTGATGCTCGTACGTCTTTTCGTATCGTATTTCGTTGCCCATGACCCTATTCCTCCTGTTCTTTGCTTGAAGGTTTGCTGCAATTCTCGAATCGGGCTTGCTGGCTGGCAGGGGAGTGATCCGTATTCGACGGATAAATCATGGCGCGCGTAACGATCCGCACCGATTGGCTGCGACCCCAATCCGAGAACGGCAACATAGGCCGAATATGGCGGCTGTTCGCTTGGCTGTCAAACGGTTTGAGGTGCGAGAGGCTCGCATACCGCGCGGGCAGAAGCGCCGGGTGAAGCCTCCGGGCCCGGAATAGAAAAGTTGTGAGGGAGGTTCACCGCTGCTAGATTGCGCGCAAGGGGCGAGGCGGAATTGAATTTACGACACCGAGACAAGTCTGGAGGGATTCATGAAAATGACAGCAGCGCAGATCAGTAAACCGGGTGGGGATTGGGAATTGGTGCAACGGGACGTGCCGGAGCCGGGTCCAGGAGAGGTCCGTGTGAAAGTAGACGCGTGCGGCATTTGCCACAGTGATGAGATCGTCAAACAGGGCGGCTGGCCCGGGCTTCAGTACCCGCGCGTACCGGGTCATGAGGTGGCAGGACGTGTCGATGCGGTCGGCGCCGGTGTCACTGCGTGGAAGAAGGGCCAGCGGGTTGGCGTGGGCTGGCACGGCGGACATTGCTTCCAGTGCGAGCAATGCCGGCGTGGCGATTTTGCCATGTGCGTGAATCGCCTGGTCACCGGGATCAATTTCGATGGTGGCTATGCCGAGTTCATGATCGCTCCCGCCGCGGCGTTGGCAGCGATACCCGATGAGTTGCCGGCGGAGGAAGCAGGACCGTTTATGTGCGCGGGCGTGACGGTGTACAACGCGCTGCGCAATTCCGGAGCTAAGGCAGGCGATGTCGTGGCGGTGCATGGCATCGGCGGGCTCGGGCACCTCGGAATTCAATATGCGCGGCAAATGGGATTCGAGACGGTGGCGGTGGGACGGGGTAAGGACAAGGAACCGCTGGCCCGGAAGCTGGGTGCGCATCATTATATTGATACCGACACGGGCGATCCGGCTGCGGCGTTGCAGAAGCTCGGCGGCGCGCGCGTGATCTTGGGGACGGCCCCGAATGCAAAGGCGATTTCCGCGCTGGTGGACGGTTTGTCGGTCAATGGC
>CAZAQZ010000069.1:0-10224 GCA_964487175.1 uncultured Verrucomicrobiota bacterium
CAACAGTGGACCTTCTTCGAGATTGACCCATTGGTGCAACGCATCGCGCGCGACCCGCAGTATTTTACCTTCTTAAACGATTCACGCGGAGAAGTGAACGTCACTCTCGGCGACGCGCGGCTGTCGCTGCAGCAAGTGCCCGATGGTCGATTCGACCTGCTTGTCCTCGATGCCTACAGTTCCGACACGATTCCGCTGCACTTGATTACGCGCGAGGCATTGATGCTGTATCTGAGAAAACTTGCTCCCAAAGGCGCTCTGCTGTTCCACATCTCGAATCGGCATCTGCGTCTGGAACGTGTTGCGGCGGCGTTGGCCGAGGATGCGAATCTGGCTTGCCTCATTCAGTTCGATAATCAGGTTGGTCCGAACGAACTTCTGCAGTCAGGCAGGATTGCCTCCAAATGGGTGGTCATGGCCCGCGACCGCGCGACGCTGGGTAAACTGGTCAATGACCCGCGATGGCAAACGCCTCCGCAGCTGCGCAACACGCGCGTGTGGACCGACGATTACGCCGGTGTCTTCAGCGTGTTTATTTGGCAGTAGTAGTGGTTGCTATTGCCGCTTATCCACGCTCTTCTTCTGCAATTTCTCCACGAAATCGGGCGTCATGAATTGCTCGCGAAAGAGTTGACGGCGGGTTTGTTTGGAGACGCGTCGCAGCATCAGCATGTCCCAGAGTGCGACGATGATGGCCGCCGTGGTAATGAGAAAACACCAACTCCAGTAGGTGGCATAGCGCAGGCCATGGAGCGAGTTGGAAAACATGGTCACCCCGAGGACTACCATCAAGGCGCATGCCGTGAGTAAAATTGTGCCAATGGCGCGGACAATCGCCTTGCCGCGGTAGGTCAGCGTTTTATCTGGTGTTGGATCGTCGGCGCTCATGGCGCCTCTCGTTCAAGCAATGGTTTGTTCGGTCTGCGGGTCAAAGAAATGGCACTTATGCATGTCGAAAACCATCTCGACCTGCTGGCCCACATCGACGGTCTCCCGCGAATTGACCCGGGCGATGAACGTGTGGCCGCCCGTTTTCAAGTACAGATAAATCTCCGCACCCATCGGCTCGACGACATCCACGGTGGACCGCACGATCTGATTGGGATCGGCCTGTCCGGCAAGCTTCTTGTCATTGACGTCTTCGGGGCGCAGGCCGAATACGACGGTCTTGCCGACAGATTGCGTGAGCTTCTTGGCCATGCCGTCGTCGATGCGCAGGCTGAACCCGCCCTTATCGGCCGCGGCTTCCTTGAACCACAACCCACCATCGCGCTGTTCGATTGTGCCACGGAAGAAGTTCATGGGCGGCGAACCGATGAATCCCGCGACGAACAGATTCTTGGGATTGTCGTACAGCGCAATCGGGTCGTCCACTTGTTGAATGAGGCCGTCTTTCATGACGACGATGCGGTCACCCATGGTCATCGCCTCGACCTGGTCGTGCGTGACATAAATCATTGTGGAGGTCAGGCGATGGTGCAGCTTGGAAATCTCGGCGCGCATCTGGACGCGCATCTTGGCGTCGAGGTTGGACAGCGGTTCGTCAAACAGAAATGCTTTCGGTTTGCGCACGATGGCGCGACCGACGGCGACACGCTGGCGTTGACCGCCGGAAAGCGCCTTGGGTTTGCGCTGGAGTTGTTCGTCGGTGATGCCGAGGATTTGGGCGGCTTCGCGGACGCGAGTCTCGATTTCGGCCTTGGGATATTTGCGGAGCATCAAGCCGAACGCCATGTTCTTGTAAACGGTCATGTGCGGATACAGCGCGTAATTCTGAAAGACCATCGCGATGTCGCGGTCTTTGGGCGGCACGTCATTGACCCGGCGGCCATCGATGTAAACCGCGCCGCTGGAGATTTCCTCCAAGCCCGCCACCATGCGGAGGGTAGTGGACTTGCCGCAGCCGGATGGGCCGACAAGGACGACAAATTCCTGGTCGTTGATTTCGAGATTAGCGTTATCGACGGCCTTCACGCCGCCTGGATAGACTTTACAAACGTTTTCGAGGACGACTTTTGCCATGGCGCCTTTGGTTGCGGGGTTCGAACACTGTTTCTAACAAAGGCGGGAGGACGTGTCAAACGCAACATTGCCATTTCGCGCGGCGCAGGTGGGTGTTATAGTGGGGCTCCTTGCAAAAGAACCGCGAAAACTGGGCGTTGTACAAGCGACTGCTGTGGTACGTGAAACCCTACCGCGGCCGGTTAATCGGCGGAATCCTGTTCGGCGTGCTCTATGGGCCCGCCAGTGCGGCCATCCCGGCGGTCGTGAAACACGTATGGGCTTTTGTTTTCGAGCGCGGCGCGGAATCCTTCTCAGCGTGGCAGGTATTCGCCGTGGCATTCTTGCTGCCCATTGTGATGGCCGCGCGCGGGACATTTGATTTCCTTGGCACATACCTGATGAATTGGGTTGGACTGCGTGTGGTGATGGACCTGCGGGCGCGCGTGTTCGAACATTTGCAGTCACAGTCATTGGATTTCTACACCGGCGCGCAAACAGGCGAGCTGATTTCGCGGGTGACCAATGACGTCGGGCTGGTACAGGCATCCATCTCCAATGTCATCGAAGACGTGATCAAACAACCTGTCACTTTGGTCTCGGTCCTGGGCTGGCTGCTGTACACAGATTGGAAACTGACGTTGGCCGCGCTGGTGTTGTTCCCGATTTGCCTGGTGCCGATCATCATCTTTGGGCGCAAGACGCGCAAGGCCAGCCTCGCGTCGCAGGAACATCAGGCCGCTTTGCTCTCGGTGCTTCACGAAGCGATCGTGGGTCTGCGCGTGATCAAGGTCTTCAGCATGGAGGACCGCGAAGCCGGGGATTTCCGCGAATTGTGCCGGCGCGTCTTCGGGCAGCGCATGCGCGTGATCAGCGCGCGGGCGCTTTCGACGCCGATCATTGAGATTGTAGCGGGACTGGGAGCGGGGGTCGCCTTTGTCTATGCCTTTCACGCGCACATCGCAGGCAGCGAACTGATCAGCGTGTGTATCGGCCTTTTCTCGCTGTATGAGCCTGTGAAGAAAATTAGCCGCGTCCACTTGCAAATCCAGGAAAGCATGGGCGGCACGGAGCGCATCTTCCAGCTGCTGGACCAGAAACCGACCATTGTCGAATTACCTTCGGCCCGGGCGCTTCCGCGGCTGCAAAAGGCGATTCGGTTCGAGCACATCAGCTTCCGGTACGAACGGGCGCCGGATGGCCGGAATGGCACGGTGTTGGACGACGTCGATGTTGAAATCCCGGCTGGCTCAGTATTCGCCATCGTCGGCGCCAGCGGGGCGGGCAAGACCACATTGTTCAATTTGGTACCGCGCTTTTACGACCCGACGGGCGGCGCGATAAAGATCGACGGGTTTGATATTCGTGAAGCCACGTTCAAATCATTGCGAGAACAGATCGGGCTGGTCACACAGGAGACGTTCCTGTTCAACGACACGGTGGCCAACAACATTGCCTATGGCAAGCCGGGGGCAACCCTCGAGGAGATCGTCCGCGCAGCCAAGCAGGCGCACGCGCACGATTTCATTTCTCAAATGGCGAAACAATACGACACGGTGATTGGCGAATCGGGGATGAAACTATCCGGCGGCCAGCGTCAGCGGCTGGCCATCGCGCGCGCCATTCTGAAGAGCCCGCCGATCCTCCTGCTGGACGAGGCGACCAGTGCGCTGGATACCGAGAGCGAGCGGGCCGTGCAGGCCGCACTGGACGAATTGATGTGGGGCGGTGGCGCCCGCAAGCAACACACCATGCTGGTGATCGCGCATCGGTTGTCGACGGTCAGGCATGCCGACCGGATCATCGTGTTGGAACAGGGCCGGATTGTCGAACAGGGCACACACGACGAGTTGCTCGCAAGGGGCAAGACGTACAAGCGGCTCTACGAACTGCAATTCAGCGTATGATCGGCTGGCTGTTGCGCATTCTGGTGATGCTGATCGGCAGTACATTACGCTGGCGCATCGAGGACCCGTCGGGTTTGCTCAACAACACACCGCAGGACCCGGTCATCTTTGCCTTCTGGCACAATCGCATTTTTCTGATGCCGTACCTGTTTCGCAAGCACTGGAGCGTCCGCCAGCACGACCGCGTCGCCGTGCTCGTCAGCGCCAGCAAGGACGGGGAGAAACTCGCGCGCGTCCTCAGCCATTTCGACCTGATCTGCGTCCGAGGCTCGACCAGCCGTCGCGGCAAGGAAGCGTTGCGCGAATTGACACGGCTTGTTCAGGAAGGGTACGACGCGGGCATCACGCCCGACGGCCCTCGAGGCCCGAAATACATCGTTCAGGACGGTGTCATCAGCCTGTCGCAATTGACAGACGCACCCATCATCCCGGTGTCGTACCTGTTATCCACAAAGTTTACCTTTAAGAGTTGGGACAGTTTCATGGTGCCGTTCCCGTTTTCGCGGGCGGTGTTGAGGATTGGCGCGCCCATGACGGTCACGACCGAGGCGGGTGAGCCGGAACGCGAGAACAAAAGACTTGAATTGGAAAGCATTTTGAAGTTTCTGTCCGATGTATGAAACAGTCCGCCAAACCAATGGTCGGCATTCTGATGGGCAGCGATTCAGACTGGCCAACGATGAAGCTGGCCGCCGAGGCATGCGCAGAATTCGGGATTGAGACCGAGGCGCACGTGATGTCGGCGCATCGCACGCCCGACGATGTGGCCAAGTACGCGCGCACGGCCCATGAGCGCGGGGTGCGCGTGGTGATCGCCGGTGCGGGTGGCGCGGCGCATTTGCCGGGCGTGGTGGCGGCGTTCACGCCGTTGCCGGTCATCGGGGTGCCGATTGAGTCCAGGGCATTGAAAGGGTTGGACTCGTTGCTGGCAATCGTTCAAATGCCGTCAGGCGTGCCCGTGGCAACAGTGGCGGTTGGCGGCGCACGCAATGCCGGTCTGTTGGCGGTTCAGATTTTGGCGGTTGGCGACCCGAAATTGCAGTCAAAGTACATCGAGTTTAAAGCGCGTCTCGCCGAGGAATCCCGCGCTAAAAACCGCACGTTGGATCGCTCGTAACCCCCTCAAAAGGCCTGCAGGGTAGAAATTTCCTAGTATGGCTGGGAATTGATAAAACCTTAGAAATTATTTGAAAATCGTTGAACATAGGCTAGGTTGCGGTGTCAAATTTGGTGATGGCAGTTTTGGGATTCGGTTGCTTGTGAAGACCCCGGTGACGGCTGCGCTTCTCCTAGCCTGACCTGACCTCACCCAGGTAGTCGTCGCCAACTCACAAGCAACCGATTCTTTTTCGGTTGCTACAAACTCCCCGCCGCCTGATAGGCCTGATAATAATCCGTTATTGCCTCAATGTAATGGCGCACACCAGGATACGTGATCGCGTCGGCAAATTGCTGGGCGTTGGTGGCGTTTCCCTGGGAAATCCAGCGCTGGACATTGCCCGGACCAGCATTGTACTCGGCCAGCGCGAAGGGAACAGGGTCGTCCATATTTTGCCAATGAGCCAATGCCCGCGCCAGGTACCACGTGCCGACCTCGATATTGACGGATGGCAGCCAGAGCGAATCTTTCCCGAAATCCCTGCGTCCCACCGCCCGCGCCCATTGCTGGCCCGTGCCGGGCATCACCTGCATCAATCCAATCTCGCCATGTGACCCGTACGACAGCGGATCAAATTTGCTTTCGCGGCGGATGACGGCCTTGATGAGAAACTTGTCCACTCCGTACTTGGCGGACATCTGTTCGATGGTGTGATTATACGCCTGTTCACGAAACAACCACCGCAGGTAGACAATCCCCGCTGAACCGATCGCCGTCACCGCCAGCGCAAACATCAGCACCCGCGCCGTGCGCACCATCTGATGTGTCTTACGTCGGGACATGGCCTGCAGTATAGCACGGCTGCCGGACGGGAGCCTCAAACCAAGATTCTTCTCTTCGCGGTGGGGCGGGGTTCACGCTATGATGACCTACTGTGACGAGTTCCATTGCCAGGGTGGTTGTTGATCTCGCGTTGGATCGCGAGTTTGATTACCGGATTCCGCCGCAGCTGGCGGGCGCGGTGCAGATCGGCTCGCGCGTGGCGGTGCCGTTCGGGCGGACGAAAGCGCAGGGGTACGTCGTCGGTCTGGCCGAATCCTCGTCTTACGGCAAACTGAAGGAAATTGGGGAGGTCATCGGCAAAAAGCCGCTGCTCGGCGACAAGATTCTCGAGCTGACCCGATGGATGGGACGCTATTACTGTTGTCCAGTTGAACTGTGTGTTAAATGCGCCTTGCCTGACGTGGTACGCAAGGCGCAGATCAGTTGGAAGGAACGCCAGTTCGTCAAGCCGGGGAAAATCTCTCCTGAAGATCTCGCCAAACTGCGGAAGCGCGCCCCGAAACAGGCGCACATCCTGGACATTTTGAGCAAATCGGACGGGATGTTCGTCGCCAAACTCGTGCAGCGAGCGGGGTCAGACGCGGCCACAATCAAACGGCTCGCGGCAAAGGGCTACGTCGAGATTGGAGATCGTACGGAAGAACGCGATCCGTTCGGCGGGGAAGTGTTTTTGCCAACAGAGGCGTTGACGTTGACCGCGGAGCAGGCGGAGTCATTGAAACTCTGCAATGCGGCCATCGACAAGCCTGAGAAACCGGTGTTGATCCACGGCGTGACCGGCAGCGGCAAGACGGAGATTTATCTTCAAGCCATTGAATACACCTTGCACCAGGGCAAGGATTCCATCGTGCTGGTGCCTGAAATTTCACTGACGCCGCAGACGGTCGAGCGGTTCCGGGCACGGTTTCCTAATCAGCAGGTCACCGTGTTGCATAGTCATCTTAGCGCCGGCGAAAGGCACGATCAATGGCACAAGATTCGCGACGGCCAGTCGCACATCGTTATCGGCGCGCGCTCAGCGGTGTTTGCGCCTGTGCAGGCACTGGGGTTGATCGTGGTGGATGAGGAACACGAGACATCGTACAAGCAGGAGGAAGCGCCGCGTTACAACGCGCGCGATCTGGCGGTCATGCGCGGCAAGCTGGAGAAGGCCGCCGTGGTGCTGGGCTCCGCCACGCCGTCGCTGGAATCGTTCTACAACGCCAAACGCGGGCGATACACGCTGGCAACGCTGTCGCAGCGTGTCGACAACAAGAAGATGCCCTTGATGCGAATTGTGGACATGAGGCAGGAGATGATTCGCGCGAAGGGATTATTCGTGCTGTCGCGGCGGTTGCGCGACGCGATTCACGCGCGTTTGGAGAAAAAAGAACAGGTGATCCTGTTTCTTAACCGACGGGGTTATGCCACGCATTTGTTTTGCCCAAAGTGCGGTTACGTGGGCATGTGTCCGAATTGCAGTGTGACGCTGACGTATCATCGCAAGGCGGAGCAATTAAATTGTCATTTGTGCGGTTACGTGGGAAGCGTGCCGAAGCTGTGTCCAAATCCCGAGTGCAGGGACCCGGCGATTCGCTACGCGGGAATGGGCACGGAAAAAGTTGAGGCGGCAATCCAAAAGGCGTTTCCCAAGGCGCGTGTTCAGCGGATGGACTCGGACACGATGACGAGGAAAACATTGTATCGGGAGATCCTCGGCGCGTTTCGTGTCGGCAAGATCGACATTCTTGTGGGCACGCAAATGATCGCGAAGGGACTTCATTTTCCCAGCGTGACGCTGGTGGGGATCATTCACGCCGATATGTCGCTGCACATGCCTGATTTTCGGGCGGGCGAGCGGACGTTTCAATTGTTGGTGCAAGTTGCGGGTCGGGCCGGACGCGGGGATGTCGAAGGTGAAGTGGTCGTGCAGAGTTTTACGCCCTTCAATCCTTCAGTGCAGTATGCGCGACAGCACGATTTTCTTGGATTTTACGACCAGGAGATCGAGTTTCGCGAACAACTGCATTATCCGCCTTTCACGCGCGTGGCCTGCGTGACGGTGCGCAGTCGCAGCGAACAAAAGGCGAAGTTTTTTGCAGAGGCGCTGGCCCGGGATTTGAAGAAGCAGGCGCGGGTAGATGTGTTCATGGGGGAGGCGACGCCGGCCCCGTTGGCGAGGGTGCAGAATCAATACCGATTCCAGATCATCCTGCGGTCCGAGCAGATTATGCGGATGACCGAGTCCATCGCGAAGGTAACTTCCTTGATGAAACTTCCCGATGATGTCAGCATGTCCATCGACGTGGACCCCATTTCATTACTGTGAGCGTGCACAGCAGAACATTGATCGGAGTTTTCTCGCTGGCGGTGGTGATTCGGCTTGCCACACTGGCGGTGCTGCTGCCTGAAATGAAACCTGACGTCGATCCGGATTCCTACCGGTCGCTGGGGCGAAATCTTGCTGTGGGGAAGGGATTCGTGGCGGTTTCGCTGGACGGGCGCGAATTGCCCAACGTGAGCCGGACGCCCGTGTATCCATTGTTCCTTGCCTCACTGATCCGCGTCGGTGGCGACAAACTTGGACTGTTTCTGGCCGCACAATGCGTATTGGGTGCACTGACGTGTTTGCTGACAGCGCTACTCGCGTCGCGGTGGTTATCTTGGCGTGCCGCTGCCGTCGCGGGGATGCTGGTCGCGCTCGATCCGAATTCAATCCAGCGATGCGTTGATTTGCGAACGGAGACGCTGTTCACGCTGCTGTTGGTAGGAGGCGCGTGCGTACTGGCATGGCGGAGCGAACGATGGTGGGGGTGGTTGCTCGGTGGAGTTCTGTGGTCCGATGCCGCGCTCTGCCGGCCTATTGCAGTAGGGTTGTGGGTCGTCGCGCTACTGTTGATGTTCGTGACGAAGGCGCGGTGGACTTGGTATGGCGCATTTATGATCGCTTTCCTTGCGTTGGTGGGTGCCTGGGCAGGACGGAATACCAATTTGACGGGACGATGGTTTGTATCGACGATCCCGACCTACAATTTGTTGATCTATCGCGCGGCGGGGGTGAAGGCGGAGGAAACGCATCAACCACTTGAGACCGTGCAACAGCAATTGCTGGCCGATTGTGGCGATATCCAGTTTTTTGATGGCCGTGAACGGTTCGCTTCAACGCTCCGAACCTATCGAAGGACGGCGATGTACATCCTCTCGTCAGCTCCGTTCCTGGCGGCAAGACAGGCGGTCGTCGGTTGGATGAAAGTATTGTTCGGGCCGGGTGCGCGCGGGTTGGAGAACGAGTTGAACACAACGGGCCGGTCAGCGCGATGGTGGCCGTTGTTGTACGGGGTGGGATTGGCTGGTCTCACGCTGCTGGCTATCGTGGGTGCAATCAGGTTGGGACGGAATGGTTTGCTGCTCGTGGTGCTGTCTGTGTATTTCGTGGTGCTGGCGGGCGGACCTGAAGCCAACAGCCGGTTTCGTGCGCCGATTACACCGATGCTGGCAATCCTGACAGTGGCGAGCATGGCAACATTACGGAAAAAGGAATGCGACACGGAATCTTTGTAACGGGAACCGATACGGGCGTCGGCAAGACGTACGTGACCGCCGCCATTCTCAAGGAACTGCGACGACGCGGCGTGAAGGCCGCTGCATTCAAGCCAATCGCCTGCGGGGTCGGAGGCAGGCGGGACGCGAAGATTTACGCGAAGCTGATGGACAATGAAGTCCCGCTTGATCTCATCAACCCGGTTTTTCTACGTCACCCGCTCGCGCCCGTCGTAGCCGCAAAGCTTGAACGGAGAAAGATTGATTTACCCCGTGTATTTTCCTGCTATGAAACCTTGCTGAGCCGGTACTCGGTTGTGTTGGTGGAAGGTGCGGGTGGATTGCTTGTGCCGATTCAACCGAACTACTTCGTGGCGGACATGGCAAAGGAACTCCGCCTGCCCTTGCTGATCGTCGCGCGTTTAGGTCTGGGGACGATCAATCACAGCGTGCTGACCGTTCGCCAGGCGAAGGCGATGGGGTTGAAGGTCAAGGGAATCGTGTTGAATGACACGCTGGGACGCAAACACGGCTTGGCCGAACGGACCAACATCGAGGTCGTGCCGGAATCATGTGGCGCACCTTTGCTGGGCGTCATGTCGCACGGCCCGCGCGGAGTTCGCGCTGCGGCAAGCCGCATTTGTCGGGCGCTGCTTGACTAATGAAAGGTCGCTACCCCTTTGTCGGCTGCTCCAATTTCTTCAGGAAGGGCGTGAACAGATCGATGGGCAACGGGATGAACGTGGTTGTGTTATGTTCACTCGCGATTTCTGACATCGTCTGAAGAAAACGCAACTGCAGGGCGATCGGCTGCACCGCAATCATCCCGGCGGCCTGCACCAGTTTCTCCGCCGC
>CAZAQZ010000070.1:0-10167 GCA_964487175.1 uncultured Verrucomicrobiota bacterium
CGCGCCCCAGATAGGCGCCGTACTGCGGGAACCACCAGATCCATCGCTCCCCCAGGATCGTCTGGCACAATCCCCAGAAAGCGAGCATGATCCCCAGCCCCGTCGCGACCCATACCAGCGTTGTCACCTGCCATCGGTGCCGCACATTGTTCAGAACCAGAAAGAACAGGACGGTCAACGTCACCACCAACAGCATTTCCTGACGGGCGACCGGCTCGACCTCAGCCAGCGTGTAACGGATGATTCCATAGGTGGCAAGAACCAGCATGGGAGCCCCCAGGGGCGAAAAGACGACCTGGGCCTCGCGAGCGGCCATAAGACGGATGATCCAAAAAACGCCCGCCACTGCCACGGCAAGCATGACGGGGTACTGGGACCACGGCCGCACCGCGCCGAACGCCAGCGGGGAAACAATCAGGATAAGGACGACGATGCCAAAGATCGCCTTTTGGCAAATCCGCGCCACGGGCGGTTCAGGTTCTTCGCGCAGGGAAAGCGCATGCTCCATTTCGCGGCGATGCTTCGAAGGCATGGCGAATTCTCGCGACCCCTCCTCCTGTGCCTGACCTCGGTGATGAGGTTAGAAAATGCTGCGGGAGATATAAATGGAGTCTCCCGGTTGAATCGGAATGTCTCTCTCCGGATGCTGCCGCAGGAATTCACAGTCGAGCACACGCTTCTCTTTGCCGCGGGTCACTTCGACCTTACTGCGGTTCGCATAGTCGTTAAAACCGCCGGCTGTATTGATCGCCTTGAGTACCGTAACGTCTTCGCTCCAATTGTACCGGCCCGGAGCGCGGCACTCGCCTCCGACATAGAAAAATCGCACGGTTGTCAACACGGTGACAGTACAGCGGATGTAAAAACGTGGTACGTAATTGGCCTGAACGCGCTCGCTGAGTTCGCTTGGGGTCAGGCCCTCGGCCTTGACGTGGTTGATGAGAGGCAGCGAGATTTCTCCGTTCTCGTCAATTTCGGCGTCGATCGACTGCGGTCCCTTGATATCGCCTGTATCGATCCGTATCTGGATCTGATCACCATTTCGCAGCCGCGTCTCACCGCCTTGATCCGGAGCCATGAAACCCGCAGATGAAGGGGAGCTCGAGCTGGCACAACCAACCAGCATTGTGCCTGCGGCAAACCCCATGATCGCCAGCATCATCGCTCGCGCGGCATTGACGCCGCGCAAAAATTCCATGGAGAACACGGTCTGGATCCGGCTAGTATTTGCCTTGCAGTTCGATTTCATCGCCATCGGATTTCTTTTCGGCCGGAGTGGGCTTTGGTCTTCCCTCCGCCCCGTGGAGGTACTCCTCATAATGGTCGTGGTAGTAGTAGTAGGTCTCATCCTGCCCAACATTGACGTTGTTTACCACCACGCCCAGGAGTTTTCCGCCGGCATTTTCAATCACTTGGCGGGTCCTCAACGACATCGCACGTGGATAACGACGGTGCTGAATCACCAGCACCGCGGTTCCAACCTCTCGCGCCACGACCGCCGCATCGCTGACTCCGAGGACAGGCGGCGTATCGTACAACACGATATCAAATCGGGTGCTCACCTCGCCAATCAACTGCTCCATTCGTGCCGAGGTCAACATCGGCAGCGCAGTCTTGGCCTTGCCGCCGCCACCCGAAGCGATGATGGATACATTCGGAATGCGGGTCGGCTGGATGACCTGATCAACGGTCTTCTGACCGGACAGAAACTCCGCCAGGCCAATCTCGTTGTTGACATCCAAGTACCGGTGGACGCCTGGGCGTCGCAAGTCACTGTCCACCACCAACACGCGTGCGCCGTGTTGCGCGAAAACGTAGGCAAGATTGGCGATGGTGAATGACTTGCCTTCACCAGCACCCGCACTGAGAACACACAGGGACTTGATCGCACTCCCCTTGGCAAATTCGATGTTGGTACGCAACATTCTGTACGCCTCGACGTGGGAGGGAGATACATCATCCTTTCCCAACAGACCAGCCGACTGGGCAATGACGCCGAGCACTGGCAGTCCCAAATCCCTCTCGACGTCCTCCATCCGTTTGACACTCGTGTCAAGGAACTCAATGAAGAATGTCAGCGCAACTCCCAACAACAAGCCGACGACAGCGCCGATGGAGACATTCAACCACATGTTGGGTCGCACGGGAACCGAGGAGGGTTCGGCGTGATCGACGACCTCAACAGGGCTGCGTGGCACTTCCATTTCGATCGACGTCTGTTGCAAGCGTGTCTTGAGCGCCTGGGACAGTTGGACTTCAAATTCCTCTTCACGCTGTGCGTTCCGGAACGGCAAGTACTTGTCGCTTGCCATTGCCAGACTGCTGGCCTTCAACGTCTCCAGCTGCTTTTCCAACTCCTCCACGGTCGACTGGGCCATATGATATTGGACCTCGAAGCTGTGCATGATGCCGTCGACACGGGCATCAAGCTGCTCTTCAAGTTGGTCACGCTGGGCCATGGTGGTGCGGACCGTGGGATGGTCGGGGCCGTAGTCTTCCTTGAGCGTTTCGAGCGCCAACTCAGTCTGTGTCAGGTTTTGCAGCAAGCCTTGGAAGTTGGTATCATTAACAATGGTCCCGATGGCGTTGCGCAATTGTTCATGGGACAGCTTCTTCAACTCCTCAAGCCGCGTGTGCTGGCCGCCCGCTTCCACGCGCGCTTCCGTCAACCGGGTTTGAAGTTGCGCCAGCGTCTGGTCGCTCAACATGCTCTCGCTGGCGCCGCTGTTTAGCACAGGAACATCAAGGTCTTTTCTGAGCTGCTCGACCTTCTGCTGGGCCTCCTGGACACGCACTTCCTGTTGGGCGAGTTCTTCACGCAACTTGTCGAGTCCCTTGCTCGTTTGCTGACGCTTGACCTCGAGTCGGTCTCGCTCGAAGACCTCGGCAATAGTGTTGGCGATATCCGCAGCCAACTGGGGGTCTTCGTGTTGAACCGCGATTTCAATCAAACTGGTGTCACGGAAGCGACGCACGGCCAAGGCCGACTTTAGGCGTTTGAAAGTCACTTCCAGGGGCAGGGGCTGCGCGCCACCTGACCAGCGCTTCTGAAGCCCCAGTCGATCGATCACTGGGTAGAGTATTTTTTGCGACTGAATGATTTCGTACTGGGTCTGGAGAAAATAGGGGTCATAGCCAGCCGCCTGTTGCGATGAGAAGACCGCAATGTTAGGGCGCTCTTGTTCCACCTGGATCCGGGTGGCGGCCAAAAAAATCTTCGGCTGGAAATACGTGATGACAGCCGTGACGAGCACGACAAGCAGGAACACCACAAAGACGATCACTTTGCGGGTCCTAATGACGCGCCAATAGTCCAAGAAGTGCAAACGCGCTTCAGGGGATGCTTGAGTCGATTCCATCGGTTAACTTGTTAAGAGCCATGTACTAAACACCAATTTCGTTTGGTGCGCAAGTGAAAACTCGGGGGGCCCGACTTCCGTCCTTTCCCTTATGAAAACCCCGCCCCCAAGGTTCCCGCTTGCGCTTGAATCGTGGATTCATCGTGCAGCTATCATGCCAGACAAAGCCGTTGTCGCCGGTTTTAGTAGGTCAATGTCATCCCCAAATTGACCTGGTTGCGGTAATAGGGAGTGACGGCGGTGACAGTTGTTGGAAAGATCCGCGTATAGGCGTAGCTGAGAGTACCCGACAACCAATCCCTGAAGGCGTAGCTAAGGCCAACCTGGCCGGTCAACTGTTCTTCCTGTCCTGACAACGAGAGTGTCGATACTGACTCTTTGAACGAAGTATAGACATAGGAGGCGTTGGCAAAAGTGCTCAGCCTGGTTGTGATCTTGTGATTGAGCGCCAGAGACGCGCTCGTGTTTTCCTGAGCGCTGAATTCTCGGGAAATTCCCACACTGGCTTCGCTCAACGACTGCGCGAAATTGAGCGAGATGGAGCTGTCTTGAGCGTAATTGTACGTAAGCGCGCCCAATGCCGATGGGGCAGCCGTCGAGCCACCATTGCCTGACCGTTGGAGGGTGTATCCACCGTTTAGCTGGAGAGACAGGCGGGGATTGAAGCGCCGCACGTAGGATAGATACACTGTGTGCGAGACGCCGTCCGATGCGTCATCTGGGCCGGGAGAAGAGTAGCTGGTCTGCGAGTACTGGTAGTTAAGGCCGACAGTCGTCCGCGAATCCAACAGGTAGAGCCCGGAAACCGTCGTTGAGTAATCCTCATGGTCGTTGACAATGGCGAGGTCGGGATTCTGGTACCTCCAGATGTCCCAGCTGCCGCTGAGCGCAAGAGTCCAACGCGGCGCCACGATGTAATTCAGGGTCCCTCCAACAGCATCGTACGTATATGTGCCCGCAAACTGCTCGCTTGTCGGCGCATTTGCCGGGCCCAGAACAATCCCTGGCTGAATCGACTGGACGAAGTTCTCGCTGAGGCCGAGCGTCAGTCGCGGGCTGAACCCATAATTGGCGGAGAGGCTTAGAATGTGGGTCTGATTGACCCCGCCAAGATTCACGTCACGCGGGTAGATAATTCCATAATCGTATTGTGCCCCCACAAAAGCGCGTTCGAGGGGGATGCTCATTCGGAGCTTAATATCTGAATTCAGCCTGAGACCGGCCTGCCGATCAGTCGTCGTCCCATTGAAATTGTCGTCGTAGCCCGCGCCGGAGGTGACACTGACCCCCCAATTACGAGTCGGGTCTCCGGGAGGGGTGAAATCCCACCCGGCAAAAGCGACCGGAGTGGCCATCAAGAAACCGAATAGCCCCCCCCACGATAATAAAACTCGCCCGCTTCGTCTCACGCGCGGAGTCCTTCGTTGCACCCCGCTAGCGCCATTACTCGACAAACTCCAAGTGCACCGGGCGCGGCAGCAGCGCCGCGTGGTAACCGCGTGTCAACAGCCGGGCAATCGCTTCCCGACCTTTTTCGCCCATATTGAGTGTCCATGGATTGACGTACATGCCTACGAACCGATCTGTCATAGCAGCGTCCATGCCGCGCCCGTATTTCATCGCATAGGCCACAGCTTCTTCACGATGCGCGAGTGCGTATTGGATGCTTGCCGTCAGTAGTTCGCCAATCTTCATCATCAACTGCTTGCCCAAGTCCTTGCGCACGGCGTTGATGCCGAGGGGGACAGGCAGGCCAGTGTCCGCATACCACCATTCGCCAAGATCAACAATTTTGTGCAACCCCATCTGCTGGTAGGTGATCTGCCCTTCATGGATCAACAAGCCCGCTTCGGCCTGGCCGTTCTTGACCGCGTCCATGATCTTGTCAAAGGCGACAACTTCAAATTTGAAATTCATCAGCAGAAGTTTCAACAGCAAATAGGCGCTGGTCATCGTGCCGGGAACGGCAATGCGGTCGTCCGCCAGCTCACCGATATCCATCGGTTTGGCGGCAACCACGATCGGGCCACAGCGATCGCCGAAGCTGCCACCACTGGGCAGCAACGCGTACTTGTCCATCACGTAGCCATACGCGTGCGCACTCAGGGCCGTGACTTCCAACTCACCCTCGACGGCGCGATGATTGAGGCTTTCGATGTCCTCAATCTTTTCCTTGAACGTCAATCCGCCCGTATCGATCTTTCCATGCGTCAAGGCATAGAACATGAATGCGTCGTCCGGGTCAGGACTATGGCCGATCACAATGTCGCGTGGCTCCATGAGAAATCTCTCCTAAATTGGTTGCCAAACCTGTTTGCGGTTGCTAACTGTATGCGGACGTGCCGCAGTTTGCACGAAGAAAAATTCCGGTTCCATGAATAAATCCAGAAAGTTCAGCAGGTTTTCCCGCCTCAATCCCGCCCCCATTAAACGAGGAATGACTGCCTCAGCACTTGTCGCCGGGACATTTCAAGCCTACAACGCGGCCCGTCTCCGTGAAGGCGCAGAACTGTTCGTAAAGAAAATGTTGCCTCGCAACGGTACCATCGGCCTGAGCATTACCGGGGCTTTGGTGCCCGCCGGACTCGGCAAGTCCTGTATCATCCCGCTCATCAAGGCCGGGTTTGTTGACTGGATTGTCACCACCGGGGCCAATCTCTACCATGATCTGCATTACGGCCTGGACATGAAGCTGTACCGCGGCTCGCCGTTTTTGGACGACGTCCAGTTGCGCCGCAAACAAATCATCCGGATCTACGACATCCTTTTCGATTACGACGTGTTGCTCAACACCGACGCGTTCATCCGCCAGGTGATCCATGCCCCGGAGTTTCAGCGAACGATGGGCACCGACGAGTTTCACTACCTGCTCGGAAAGTACGTGTACGAACGTGGCAAGAAGTTGGGGGTGCGCGACGAATCCCTGATTGTTGCGGCTTACCAGTACGGTGTGCCTTGCTTCACCAGTTCTCCCGGCGATAGCTCCATCGGCATGAACGTCGCCGCCATGGCGTTGACCGGTGACAAACTCCAGTTCGACGTCAACCGCGACGTCAACCAGACCGCTGCCATCGTCTATGATGCCAAGCGCAGGAAACTGACCTCCAGCGTCTTCATCCTCGGTGGCGGATCACCGAAGAATTTCATGCTCCAGACCGAACCGCAAATCCAGGAAGTGCTCGGCCTGAGCGAGAAAGGCCACGATTATTTCCTGCAGGTCACCGATGCCCGGCCCGACACGGGCGGGTTGTCCGGCGCGACGCCTGCCGAAGCTGTCAGCTGGGGCAAGGTGGATCCAGAGAAGTTGCCCGATGCTGTGGTGTGTTATGTGGACTCGACCGTTGCGTTGCCGTTGATCACCGCATACGCGCTTGACCATGTGAAGCCGCGCAAACCGAAACGACTGATCGACGCACGCGATCAACACCTGAAGAAACTGTCCCAGGAATACTACCGCTCACCACTGTACAAGAAGTTCTTCGATCACTGATGAAGATCCGCGATATCCTCAAGACGACACGGCCGACAGTTTCGTTCGAGTTCTTTCCCCCGAAGGACGATGCTGCCATGCCAAACCTGCTGGAATCACTCTCGCATCTGCGCGAACTCCGCCCGTCATTCACTTCCTGCACATATGGTGCGGGCGGCAGCACACGCGCGCGCACCCTGGAAGTCACGCTCAAGATCAAAGAGCAGTTCGGCATTGAGGCGATGGCTCATTTCACCTGCGTGGGGCAAACGTTGAAGGACATCGACAGCGTGCTGGAGAATTTCGCGCACCACGGCATCGAAAACGTCCTGGGTTTGCGCGGCGACCGTCCGACCGGTGTGCCCGAACCGCCGCAAGGCTGGTTCACGGATTTCAAATACGCGGTCGAATTGATCCGCCATATCCGCGACCAGTTTGGCAACACGTTCAGCATCGGTTGTGCAGGGTATCCGGAAAAGCATCCCGAAGCGCCTTCCTTCGAAAGCGATCTCACGAACTTGAAGAAAAAAGTGGACGCAGGGGCCGATTTTATTATTACGCAATTATATTTCGATAACCGTCGATTTTTCGGTTTCCTCGAGCAGGCGCGCGCGATCGACATCCGCGTGCCGATCATCGCCGGGATCATGCCGGTCACCAATGTCGCCCAGATCAAAAGGTTCACCGCGATGTGCGGCGCGGTTGTGCCGGATGAGATGTTACGCGATCTCAACCCCATCGCCGATAGCCCCGAAGCGGTCCTTGAATACGGCGTGGATTGGTCCACGCGCCAGTGCGCTGAATTACTCGCGTCCAAAGTGGACGGCTTGCACTTCTACACGCTCAATAAATCGAAGGCCACCCGCCGCATCGTCGAAAACCTCCGCGCCCAAGGCGCGCTGGAGTGAATGATTGTTTGCCGCTCGATCCGCTGCCGCTAGAAAACCCTTTACAGTTTTGATCCTGGCGTTAGAATGCCGCTAAACTGAATAGAACAAACTGCGGGGCGCAACGCTGCAGTCGGCCCTTGATTCTCACCTGATTCGAAGTTCGACTCAAGCTGTGCTCCCCGCCAACCGGAAGGAATCAGAGAACACATGTCTCTCACCAAACAGGACCAAGACCTGATCGAACAGCTCATCCAACAACACGGCGCCGGCGAGAACGCCGATCTCGCCCAGGAAATCGTGGAAACCGCATTGCGATTGCTCGATGACAATGCCGATCGCCTCGACGTCAAGGTCATCACATCGGCACTCAAGGAATTGCGGTACGCCTCGAAAATTTTTGCGCCGTATCGCAACCAGCGCAAAGTGACGGTCTTCGGCTCGGCGCGCACCAAGCCGGAGACGCCTGAGTATCAACAGGCCGTCGAGTTCGGCAAGGCGATCGTGGAGAAGAACTTCATGGTCATCACCGGCGGCGGCGAAGGTATCATGGGGGCGGCGCAACGCGGCGCGGGTCGCGATAAGAGTTTCGGTCTGAACATTCGGCTGCCGTTCGAGCAGGACCCGAACATCGAGATCGCCGGCGATCGCAAACTGATCCATTTCAAATACTTCTTTACACGCAAGCTGGTTTTCATCAAGGAAAGCGACGCCATCGTGCTGTTCCCGGGTGGGTTCGGCACCCACGACGAAGGATTCGAGGCGCTCACGCTGATGCAGACGGGCAAGAGCCAGCCGAAACCGCTGGTGTTCGTCGATCGTCCGCGCGGGAATTACTGGAAAACATGGTGGCGGTTCGTGGAAGACCAGCTGTTGGACTCGGAACTGATCAGCAAGGAGGATCTCGCGTTGTTCAAGGTCGCTGACGATGTCAACGAGGCTTGCGAAGAGATTACCCGGTTCTACAGCAACTATCACTCAAGCCGCTACGTGAAGGATTCGCTCGTGTTGCGGGTGAAGCATCCCGTGACAGATCACCTGCTGCACATACTCGCCGAGCGGTTTGCCAATATCTGCTCCGATGGCGCTCAATTCCGCGCTTCCGGCCCGCTGCCGGAGGAGGAAAACGAGCCGCAGTTGGCAGGCCTGCACCGGATTGTGTTCCCATTCAATCGCACGAACTTTGGAAGACTGCGGACGCTGATCGACGTGGTGAATCAACACTGATTCGCGGTTTGAATCTTCGGCAGCTGGCCCGACCACCGTGGAATCCGGCGGCTACGGCCTTTCTTCGACACTTTTGCGGGTCGGCGGAATGATTTCGGATTTGTCGCGGCGGTGTTTGCCGCTGATCAACCAACTATCGTAAATCCGGCGTACATGACGCGGCGGCACGCGAAGTGAAAACAGGATCGTCACCCACCAGTTGACCAGTACGGTTTTCAGGACGCCATTGGCCGCCCAGCGGCGGCCACTGGTCACCAGACCGGAGCGGATGAAGGTCACTCTTCCCGCGCGCCGCAGCCGCCGCCCGAAAGCGACATCTTCCATGATTGGAATCTTCGGAAACCCGCCCAGCACTTCAAATACCTGCCGCCAGACAAAAATGCCCTGGTCGCCGTACGGTAACTTCAGCGCTCGCGACCTCCGGCTGGAAGCTTTCGCAATGAGCTTGCAGAACTTCCTTGGTGAATCAATGTTCAAGTCAAACGCCCCGCCGACAGCCCCATCGCCGATGATGCGGCGCTGAACCTCCTCCAGCGCGCCAGGCAACAGGAATGTGTCCGCATGCAGGAAAAGCAGGATGTCGCCTGTCGCATGCCGCGCTCCCAAATTCATCTGCTCGGCGCGGTGGGGAATCGTCACGAAGACGTAAGGGGTGAATCGTCGGGCCATTTGGACGGTGCGATCAGACGATCCTCCGTCCACCACAATCAACTCGACATCGGGACGATCAGCCAATTGCCGGAGTGTTACCGGCAAAAAAGTCTCTTCGTTCAGGGTCGGGATGATGACACTGATTAACATAGGCTGCCTGCTCGCTGCATGTACTTAATAGCAGGATTTTCCACCCAACGCCACTGAATTCGTCCCGCCGAGCTAGCATTTTACGTCAATCGTTGTCACGGCCACGGTGGAACAAGTTTTCAATCTCCAGGGTGACGCTCGCGACCACGCCGTAGTCGGCCGCTGTAGAAGTGACGCCGAGCGGCACGGCCAGCAAAAGAAACAAATGTCTCCCCGGGCGCCAGATAACCTCCGGTGTCACGTAGTACTTCGTGGCCCGGCTGGTCGTTTCCCCGTCGCCCTCCAGGACCAGATACCAGCGTTGGATCGGATAGATCAATGCCAGATTATATTCGTATTCGTTTTTTGGCTCGGTACCACCACTGGTGACAGCCCGCCTCCAAGCGAGATTGAGTTGCGCGCTGATGGGGCCAAACCATTGGCC